>JAAZXZ010000021.1 GCA_014239895.1 Flavobacteriaceae bacterium | reverse complement strand
TGTTATATCATCAGGAGTAATAATAACTCCACAAGCGTGAATACCAGTATTTCTAAGGGATCCTTCTAATACTCTTGCTTGTTTTATTGTTTCTGATTCAAGATTTTCAGAATTAGCAATCATTAGTAGCTGATTAATTCTGTCTAAATCATCTGGCCTAAATTTATTTCTTAAATCTTTTTGATTCGTTTCAAAAATAGCACTTAGTTTTGCATTAGTTGGGACTAGTTTTGCTATCCTATCTGCATCATTTAAAGGTAAGTCTAATACACGAGCAGTATCTCTAATTGAAGATTTTGCTGCCATTGTTCCATAAGTAATTATTTGAGCTACCTGACTTTCTCCATATTTTTTGATTACATATTCAATAACCTTATTCCTTCCTTCATCATCAAAATCAATATCAATATCTGGCATACTAATTCTGTCTGGATTTAAAAATCTTTCAAATAGTAAATCATATTTAATTGGATCAATATTAGTTATCCAAAGAGAATATGCAACAACTGATCCCGCAGCAGAACCTCTCCCCGGTCCAACTGAAACACTCATCTCCCTTGCCTGTCTTATAAAATCCTCAACGATAAGGAAATACCCAGGGTACCCTGTATTTTTTATGGTTTCTAACTCAAACTCTATTCTAGCTTTTAGCTCAGCAGAGATTTTTCCATATCTTTTTTTAGCACCTATATAGGTTAAATGCTTTAAATAGCTGTTCTCTCCTCTTTTTCCTGCGTCTTTTTCATCTTTATCGTCAATAAAATCAGGGGGGATATCAAATTTTGGTAATAAAACCTGATTTGAAAGTGTATATTCTTCAATTTTATTGACAACTTCAAAAACATTATTTATTGCTTCTGGTAAATCATAAAATAGTTCCTTCATTTCATCAGAAGATTTATAATAATATTGTTGGTTAGGCAAACCATATCTAAATCCTCTCCCTTTACCAATAGGCGTAGAGAGTTTCTCCCCCTCTTTAATACAAAGTAAAATGTCATGAGCATTTGCTTCAGATTTTTCTTTGTAATAATTATTGTTAGTTGCAACAACTTTGATGTTATGTTTTCTTGAAAAATCTATAAGTATCTTATTAACTAAATTTTCATCCTCCTGATTATGTCTCATTATTTCAATATAGAGATCATCCTTAAAAATTTTCTTCCACCATAGCAAAGCTTCTTCAGCCTTTTTCTGACCAATATTTAATATCTTATTGGAAATTTCACCCATTAAATTGCCTGTTAGAACAATAATATCATCCTTGTAGTTCTCAACAAGTGTTCTATCTATTCTAGGAACATAATAGAATCCTTTTGTATATGCAATAGATGATAGCTTTGCTAGATTATTATATCCATTCTTATTTTTTGCCAAAAAAACAACGTGATAACCATTGTCCTTATAATTTTTATTTAGATGATCTTCACATACATAAAATACACAGCCCACTATTGGTTTAATCCTTTGTTTGATTCCTCCTTCTCCAACTTGATTGTTGTCAATAGATTGATTATATCTTTGTGTCTCACTAACAAATCTAAATGCTCCCATCATATTTGCATTATCCGTTAAAGCAACTGCAGGCATGTTCATTTCACTAGTAGCTCCAATTAAGTCTGTAATACTCATTGTAGACTGTAATACAGAAAATTGAGTATGATTGTGAAGGTGAACAAACTCTATATCATCTAATTCTGAAAAATTCTCTTTCTTAATATCAGTTTTTAAATCAACATGTGCATTTAATGATTCTTTTAATTTTTCAGATTTTTTCTTAAGATTTACATGCTTAATTCCTGATTGTTGAATCTTTTCAGGATTATTACTTATATATGTTTCAAAATAATCATTTGTAACTCCTAATTGGTCTTCATTAAATCTTCTAATTCTGATTAATTCTAAAAAACATCTTGCTGTAGCTTCAACATCTGCTGTGGCATTATGAGCTTCCTTAAAAGATGTGTCAAATAAAAATTTATGAAGCTCAATCAATGTTGGAAGTTTGTACTTACCTCCTCTACCGCCAGGCAACTCACAAAGTAAAGCAGTGTCCTCAGTACAAGTATCTAATAATTTTTTGCTGCTTAAACTATTCTTTAGTTGCTGCCTATAAAACTCACATCCTATTACATTGATGTCAAAGCTTACATTGTGTCCAATAACAAAAGATGACTTTTCTAAGGATTGGTTGAATTTTTCTAATACTTCATCTAGAGACTTGCCCTCTTCAAGTGCCAATTCTGTAGATATGCCATGAATTTTTTGTGATTCATATGGGATTTCAAAATTGTCAGGTTTAATTAGATAATTTTGATCTTCGATAAGTTCTCCCATTTCATCATGCAACTGCCAAGCTATTTGAATACATCTTGGCCAATTGTCTGTATCGGTGATTGGGGCTTTCCAGTTTTTAGGTAAACCAGTAGTTTCTGTATCAAAAATTAAATACATGCTTGAGAAAAATCAAATAAATAATCTATTAATTTTCTGAATCAACAGAAATTGGTAACCTATAAAAAACTCCTTGTGAAATATTTATTGTATACTCACCAGTATTATTATAGGCATCAAAATTAAAAGTGCCTGATATAGTATTTTCCTCAGAATTAAATTCTTCAACAGTAATTTCTCCATCACTTAAATAGGCAATGCTTGCAATTCCATCACTGGTAGTTGAATAATACGTAGTATCCTGATATGCTGCATTAGCAATTTCTGAACTTCCCAAATTATTTGTCCCAACTTCTAATAAAGGCATATACATTGATATAGTCCCTGAAAGGTTGCCTCCAGTAATTATTGTACCACTAGCATCCGTTGTTACTGAGAATGAACTTGCCTCCCAAAACTGAACTCCATTTACATGTGCCTGAAATGCAGGAATTCTATCTTCAATAGTATTTTCACAACTATTGAATATTAAAAGCACTACTAATAAACATTGAAATTTATTCATATAGAAAATAATTAACCTTATAAATGTAAAACAAAAAAATAAAACATTTAGTTAAGAATTAGAAAATTATCTTATATTTGCCCACTCATTAATAACCGGGGTCGAGAACCTCAAAAATTAATTAATTATGTCTGTAAAAATAAGACTTCAAAGACACGGTAAAAAAGGCAAACCCTATTACTGGATTGTTGCCGCTGATTCAAGATCAAAAAGAGATGGTAAATATTTAGAAAAACTAGGATTCTACAATCCTAATACTAATCCTGCTACCATTGAAATTGATATGGAAAAATCCATAGAATGGCTTAAAAATGGTGCGCAACCTACTAAAACAGCAAGAAATATTCTTTCTTATAAAGGAATAATGCTAAAACATCATCTATTGGGAGGTGTAGCAAAAGGTGCATTTACTGAAGAAGAGGCTGAAAAGCGATTCAATGCATGGCTTGAAGAAAAAACAAAGAAAGTTGAGGATAAAAAAGAGAAATTAAGCAAAGAAGATGAAGAAAGAAAAGCTAAAGCATTGGAAAATGAAAAGTTAGCTAATGAAGCTAGAATAAAGGCCCAAAATGAAGCACCAGCTCCTGCTGAAGAAGAAGCACCTGCTGAAGAAGAAGCACCTGCTGAAGAAGAAGCACCTGCTGAAGAAGAAGCACCTGCTGAAGAAGAAGCACCTGCTGAAGAAGCTCCTGCTAAAGAAGAAGCACCTGCTGAAGAAGCTCCTGCTAAAGAAGAAGCACCTGCTGAAGAAGAAGCACCTGCTGAAGAAGCACCTGCTGAAGAAGACTCAGCTAAGGAAGAATAGCTAATTCTATAAATTAATTTTTAAATTTATTCCTACTAATATTTTGTTATAGCTAAAAAGCTATGGAGATAAAGGATTGTTTTTATTTAGGAAAAATTACAAAAAAGTATAGCTTTAAAGGAGAGCTTGTAATAAATTTAGATACTGATGAACCTGAAATATATGAAAATTTACAGTCAGTATTTATAAATATAAATGGGAAACTTATTCCCTATTTTATTGAAAAATCTACATTCCAAAAAAAATCAACTTTAAGAATAAAGTTTGAAGATATTAATTCTGAAGAGGAAGCTTCTTCTATGATAAATAAGGAAGTTTATTTACCACTAGACAATTTGCCCAAATTACAAGGAAAAAAATTCTATTACCATGAAATTATAGGATACAATGTAGTGGATTCAAATTATGGAGATATAGGGTTAATTATAAAAGTGGATGACAATTCATCACAAAGTGTTTTTATTGTTAAAAATAAGGGGGGAGAAATTTTAATACCTATTAATGATAATATAATTGAAACAATAAATAGAGAAAATAAAACTATATATATTTCTGCACCAAATGGACTTATTGACTTATATTTAAAGTAATTATTATAGTAAGTAATGAAGACCAAGATTTTTATAGATTCTGATATTACAAAAGCTGAAACATTGCCTGCATTATTTTATAAAAATTCTGAAACTTTTGAAATACTAAAAGAAAAATTATTTTTAAAATCATGGCAATGGATTGGTGATCAAAGTACTATTAAAAAAAATTCTGCATACCCAATAACTATTTTAGACAACTTTCTTACTGAGCCTGTTTTATTAACTAGATCAGAAGATGAAAAGATTAATTGCATAAGCAATGTATGTTCACATAGAGGTAATATTTTAATTGATGAGTCTTGTAAAACAAAAAAAATAGTTTGCAAGTATCATGGAAGAAGATTTAATAATAAAGGAATATTTGAATATATGCCAGAGTTTGATAAAACAATAGGATTTCCTAGAGAATGTGATAATCTTCATCGATTTCCCTTAATAAACTGGCATGGATTACTTTTTGTTGGTTTAAATCCATTATTTGATTTAAACCAAGTATTAAATCAAATTGAAGATAGAGTTGGTTTTCTGCCTCTTGAAAAATTATCTCTTAAAGAATCTTTATCTAAAAATTACGAAATAGATGCACACTGGGCTTTGTATTGTGATAATTATCTTGAAGGATTTCACGTTCCTTTTATTCATAAAGATCTTGATGAAGTTTTAGATTATGAAAATTATGATACAGAGATCTATGATTACTTCAATCTACAAGCTGGTTATGCATCAAGCAAGGATGATTGTTTTGTTTTTCCTGAAGGCCATATTGATAGTGGCAAGAAAATAGCCGCTTATTATTATTGGATTTTCCCAAACCTAATGTTAAATGTTTATCCTTGGGGAATATCTGTTAATTTAGTTAAACCTCAGGGCATGTCTCATACAAAAATTATTTTCAGGTCATATGTATTTGATGAATCTAAATTAAATTTAGGAGCCAGTGAAGATTTAGATAAAGTTGAGATTGAAGATGAATATGTTGTTCAAAATGTTCAAAAGGGAATAAGTTCATCATTTTATAATACAGGAAGATTTTCTCCAACTAAAGAAAAAGGAGTTCATCATTTTCATAGTTTAATTTCTGATTTTATTAACAAACAATAAAAAAGCATCAATAATTTATTTTAAAAAAAACTTAAACTTAAATAAGCATTAACTAAATTTGCATTGTATAATTTTCATAAAATGAAACAAGATCTTTTTCAAGCTCCAGACTATTATAATCTTGATGAATTATTAACTGAGGAACACAAATTAATAAGAAACTCTGCCCGTGATTGGGTGAAAAAATCTGTTTCACCTATAATTGAAGAATTTGCACAAAAAGCGAAATTCCCTGATCAACTTATTAAAGGCCTAGCTGATATAGGTGCATTTGGACCCTATATCCCTGAAGAATATGGTGGTGCAGGGCTTGATCATATCTCATATGGTTTGTTAATGCAAGAAATAGAAAGAGGAGACTCAGGGATTAGATCAACAGCTTCAGTTCAATCATCACTTGTTATGTTTCCAATATGGAAATATGGTAGTGAAGATCAAAAGAAAAAATATCTTCCAAAATTAGCATCAGGA
>JAAZXZ010000145.1 GCA_014239895.1 Flavobacteriaceae bacterium | reverse complement strand
TTGATTTTCATAAATGCAGTTATTGTATAGTCTATATCAATATTCTCTGCTTGTTCTAAATAATCTGAATATAGATTAATTCGTTGTTCAAGCTGTATGTTTTCAATTACTTCAAATTTATAAAAAGCACTTATTGAAGCTCCTAATTCAAACCTAGAAATTTCACCTTTTGGGATCCCAAAATACTCTTCATCATTTTCAAGATTATCAGTAAATTTTTTGCTGGCTAATATTAGCCTCCCAGTTATAGGAGCCATATTAACCCACAAGGAATTATTTTCTTTCCAATACACTCCTACACCAATTTGCAGATATGCTGGCGATAAAAATCTTGTGGTTTCTTCTTTTATTTCAATATCTTCAGAGGGATTAGAATACTTGAATCCTTTTGCAAATTGTGTTTTAAAATTTAAAAAACTTGAGAAACTAAATTTTTCTATAAATTTTTTACCAATTAGTGAATTAATCTCAATTCTATCATCTATTTTTTTAAAATACTTGCTATCACTGTTTTTATTTATACCAAATGATCCTATTATTTTTGTGTCCCAGGACCAACCATTTTTATAGTAATTAATATTGTAGTCAACAGACAATGTTGCTGCAATACTATTTTCACCTCCTGACACCCAATTACTAAAGGCTGTTTGATTTACAATAAGGCTTGTTAATCCAGATTTTTTCCAGCCCTCTACTTTTGTTGAATCTACTTCTTTTTCCTGACCCTGAAATCCAATTGCAAATAATATGCAAATTATCAAGAACACTCCTCTTTTTTTCATAGTGTTTTATTCAATTATAATTTATTTGAATTTATTTATTGATGCAATAAATGATTTTGGTGTTTCCCAATTTTCTAACGTTATTTCATCAAGATTATTTCCAATTAATTTTAATTTATTTATTAATATTTCTACTAAATCTATTATTCTAAATTCCCTGCTAATATAATCTTCTATATTTCTCATTTTATCTCTAGCTTCACTTAATTTTGTAATATCCATTTGTATTAACTCTTTTTGTGTTACACTTCCTGTTAAGATATTTCTTGTTTGATTTGTCATTTCTTGATCTTCTAAAATTATATTAAATGAATCTCTTGCTGAGGTGAATGAATAATTAAGAATAGATTTTATCATTTTTTGATAAAAATTCCATAAGTTTTTATAAATATTGTTATTGATGTCAATATCAATGGCAAAAACATGAAAAGGATCATTATATGGTGCAAGAATATCTGAGTACTTACGATAATGTGTTATATAAAAAGTGGTTTTCAGTATTTTTATTAATTTTTTAATTACATGATTTATTCTTACATACTTATATTTCGTGCTTTTCTTTGATTTTTTAAATTTTATATAGTCAGATCCATTTTCAAATAATTCACTAATTAAAATTTCATCAGGACTATTTTTTTCTATTTTATTATAATTCATTATATCTGCCGGATACATGCCTTTACATGATAACATCATTAGAAAGAGTGCAACTGATTGAGCCTGATGAATATTCGTAATTTTTGTTATCCCCTCCTCTATTTCTTTATATGTTATAATTTCCCGTGGATTTGAAGGAATTTCCTCAACAACACTCTCCGGAATATTAAATCTTTCACTAATATGGCCGTCCTTATAGGCGCTATTCATAATTACCTTCATTTTTTTTACATATGAGTTTATAGAGCTTTGTTTAAGATCATTTTTTATTGCATTGATTTTAAAGGTTAAAATGGATTGCTCATCTAATAATTCTTCAAACTGGATCCTGCTTGAGAGGTTTAGATGTTTTTTGAAGACCTTTACCACGTTTATGTAATCTCCATGAGTAATTTTATTCTTAGTATCTCCAAATTCGTTTATTACGTATTCATCAAGAGAATATAGCTCTATACCTGATTTTAAGAAGTTTTCTAGCTCATCTTTACTCCATTTTTCTTCTGTATAATTAATAAGGGCAAGATCTCTCTTTTGTTCAAGTTTTTTCAGGGCTATGTTGAGGCTAACATATTTTGGATCAATTCTACTGATTTGATTAGCCTCTGGATTATAATGCTCAGAGGAGACATATACGTTGGTATTTATCCTTTTCCGATAATTAGCGCTAAAACAATCAAATAAAATAGCAGATTTTCCCTGTTTTGTAGTATAGGAAGATTTTTTTAAGTAAATGTTCATATTTATACAATAAGTAATACAGTATAATTTGCAATTAGTGATATAATTAACTATATTAATATCAGTTAGTTACAAATATACATAATATTTTACTATAACGATCTTGAACTTTATTCAAGCATTTTTTATTAATAATTCACAAAAATATTGTAAAAAAATACTATTTATACTCGTTTTACTTTTCTTTAAATGAGCTGTTTATATTTAGAATTTCTGCAATTAGCTTCTCTAGCCCTTTTTTATAATCTGCTATTTTTTCAGGGGTTACCAGGTTAGATTTATCTAAAAACTTAGTTTTTAATGCCCCACCATTTAGATTTCTAAAGGATATAATTCCATTTTCCACTGGAAAATTATATTTTTTGTCTTTTTCAATTGCCAATGAATAAAATAATAACTGAAAAATATTTGAATACTTTTTATCTTCAAATATCATATTATACTCCTTAATGTTTAGATCAGTTTGTTTTATTTGACCTCCAGTTTTATAGTCTATAACTCTAGTTATTCCATTAACACTGTCTATTCTGTCAATCTTCCCTCTAATTTTAATATTTTTTAATTTAGGAGTTAGGTTAATTGTGGTTTCAAATTTAGTTTCTATCCCTAGTATCTTTATAACATCTCCTTTATTAATATCTTTTAGTTCTTTTTTTAGAAAATTCTCAATATATCTTTTTGCTGTTTCGACTATTATTAGATTCTTCCCCTTAGTTAGATTTCCTATGCTGAATTTTTTTTGAAAATATTTATCAACTAAATCATCCTTTTCCTTCTGCATTTGTTTTATATGCTTTTTGTTTAATTTCTTATTTTCTAGGGGTTTATACAGATCTTCTAATGTATTATGAATTACTGAGCCAAGGGTATTATAGGCTATTGTTTCCTCCATTTGATTTTCATCAGGAATTTCTAGGATTGTTTGATAATAAAAGGATATAGGATTTCTTATGTAGTTAAT
>JAAZXZ010000054.1 GCA_014239895.1 Flavobacteriaceae bacterium | reverse complement strand
TTTGATAATCTAAAATCATAGAATTATTGTTTTCTCTAGAAACTAGAGATAAATCATTATTATAATTTCTATCTAAAAAGACCTCATAATATATCTTTATATTATTCTCAATTGCTAATCCTGAAATTAAAGACCCATAGGGTACATATAAAATCTTATCTGAATATTTGGACTTCATTAATTCAATAATGATTGATGCAGTTTCTAAATCATTTGCTGAGAAATTATAAAGAGCACCATGCAGTTTAATATGATTAAGGGAAGTTTCTAAACTCCTAGCAATTCTTTCTAGATCATCAATTTGACTCATCAATGAATTGGATAGATCTGCGTTTGAAATAGAAATATTCTTTCTGCCAAAATTCTCTTTATCTGGATAAGAAGGGTGTGCCCCAATATTAACATCATATTTTTTAGCTATTAATATTGTATCCGTCATACTTGATTTGTCTCCTGTATGACCTCCGCACGCAATACTACATGAGTTTAAGAAAGGCATTATGTCTTTCTCCACACCAGTCCCCTCACCTAAATCTGAGTTTATTCTAATCTTACTATTTATTATCATATAATATCAAATACTTTAATTATACTCTTAATACCTAATATTAGTGTTATTAATAATATAAAGCAAGAAACAAGGTTATGCTTCCAATTATTAACATATTTCCCCAAAACATTATTGTTATTGGCAATTAATATTAGAAAAAATGTGATTGTAGGTAATAGAATACCATTTGCTACTTGAGCAAATTTTATTATTTCTATTGAACTAATATTTAATGAAGAACATACTACTCCAACAATAAGAACTATAGTCCAAACCATCCTAAATCTAAGAGATTTTAGTTCTGTACTCCAATTTAAACATCCGCAAGTCACATATGCTGCTGCTAAAGGTGCAGTAATTGCACTAGTTAAACCAGCAGCAAACAATCCAAAAGAAATAAGTTGCTTGGAAAAATTTCCGAAAACAGGCTCTAAGCCTTTAGCTAAATCAATTGCTGAGTTAAGTTGATCTAAACCTATGGATGTAGCAGAAATTATTATACATATAGATATTAATCCACCGACAAGTACTGCAACTATGGTGTCAATTCTTGCATCTTTTAAGTCTTTTGATGAAGTCCATTTTTCTTTAGCTAGAGAAACATGAAGAAATAAATTATATGGGACCACAGTGGTACCTATTAAGCCTATAATGATTAAAATGCTGTCATCAGGAAAACTTGGAATGAAGAGGCCACTAAAAAATAAATTTAAGTCTGGCTTTATTTTAATTGCTGTAAATAAAAAAGCAAGACTCATAAAAAGAACCAGTCCCATCAATATCTTCTCTAATAGCCTATTATTTCCTAACAATAAAATAATGAATGCTATAAATCCAATTATTAAGCTGTATGCATTATACCCTCCAGCAATGTCTAAATTTCCAAATACCGCCTCCAAACCAAGTACACCTCCACTAATATTCCCAGCCTCATAAGCTATATTCCCAACTAGAATAGCTGATAGAATTAAAATAATAGATACTGTCCTAATTGTTTTACTTTTGAATTGTGAAACTATTGCATTAGATAAAGAACTCTGGGATATGATGCCAATCCTAACTGCAATTATTTGTAGAAAAATTGTAATTACAATTGATAATAAAAGAGCCCAGAGCAGCGTAAAACCAAACTTTGATCCAGCAATTGTACACATAGTTACAGTTCCTGGACCAATAAAAGCAGCTGCAATAACTGACCCTGGTCCAATATTTTTTAAATATTTTCTAATTCTTACCTAATTAATTCAATTTTTGTAATCTCTTTTGTATCATCTGTAACAGAAAATCTATCATCTAATCTCATTCCAACCACCCATATAATCTTATTTTTAGATGTTTCCAGTATTAGTACTTTATCTTTATCAAAAACAGATGTTTTTTTATCTTTTAAGTACTTACTTACTTTTTTCTTACCATTCATCCCAAAAGGATAAAAATAATCTCCAGATAATACACTTCTAACTCTTAAAGGAAAATCTAGTTTAGCTGAATCTAAATAAATAACATCTAAGTCTTGTTTAGAAATTTTTTTAGCTACACTTATTTTTATCTTACCAGCCGATACAACTACTTCTTTTGATGATTTATTTATTAATAATGACTTATTTTCTAATTCACTGTTTTTCGCCAATATCAAGTGCTCTCTATCCTTTAATAACTTGTGAGTCTTAGAAATAATCTGTTTTCCACTTTGAGAATCTAATAAATCTCTAATATCATCCCATTGAGTGAAATTATACTTTTTTAATAGCTCATATAGGTATGCATCAATATTACTTACTTGCTTAATCTTATTAATTTCAAAATATATATTTTTATCTCTAGTAAATGAAACATCACTAACAAAATCATCCATCTTATCTTTTATAATTGACTTGGATTGTTGCAGTCTATCAATAGATTTAGAAAAATTCTCTAATAAATTTGGATTAATCTCTTTTAATTTTGGAAGAACTTCTAACCTAATTTGATTTCTTAAATACTCATTTTTTTTATTGCTCGAGTCTTCTCTCCAAGTAATTTTATTTTCTTTAGCATATGATAATATTTCATCTTTTTTGAAAATTAACAATGGTCGAAAAACAGTATCATTAACCTTAGGGATTCCTAGCAGTCCATCAATTCCAGAACCTCTTGATAAATTAATTAAAAATGTTTCAAGACTATCATCTAGATGATGTGCAGTAAGAATATGTTTTACATTTAGCTCCTTTGATAACTCTTCAAACCAAGAATACCTTAATTCTCTTGCTACCATTTGAATTGATTTATTGTCATTATTAGACAACTTTTTGGTGTTAAAAGATTTTGTGTAAAATTTTATATTATGTTTTATTGCTAAATCTCTTACAAATTTCTCATCTAAATCACTTTCTTTTTCTCTTAATTTAAAATTACAATGAGCTACAAAAAAATTTAATTTTAATTTTAAACATAGATGAAATAAGACAATACTATCCACTCCTCCTGAAACTGCAATAATTAATTTACTAACTGGTATAGAAGGAAAGTTCTTCTTTAAATGATTAAGAAATAATTTTTCCATTATTTAACAATAAATATATAAAAACTGAATCTATATATGTATAGGTCTGTTTTCACTTGCTGAAAGTGCTGCTTCTTTTACGGCCTCAGAGAAAGTTGGGTGTGCATGAGAAATCCTGGCAATATCCTCAGCAGAAGCTTTAAATTCCATTGCAACTACAGCTTCAGAAATAAGATCAGCACATCTAGCACCAATCATATGAATTCCCAATATTTCATCTGATTTTTTGTCTGCTAAGATTTTAACAAAGCCATCTAAATCAGAACTTGCTCTACTTCTACCTAAAGCCCTCATTGGAAATTGACCAGTTTTGAAATCTACATTGTTTAATTTTAATTCTTCCTCAGTCTTTCCAACAGCAGCAACTTCAGGCCATGTATAAACAACCCCAGGGATCAAATTATAATTGATATGAGGTTTTTGTCCAGAAATAAATTCTGATACCAATATACCTTCTTCTTCTGCTTTATGCGCTAGCATAGCACCCCTAACTACATCTCCTATTGCATATATATTATCAACTTGAGTTTGCATATTTTCATTTATTTCAATTTGACCTTTTTCATTTACATCTAGACCTGCTGCTTTTAAGTTTAACCCTTCTGTATAAGGTCTTCTTCCTATAGAGATTAAACAGTAGTCTCCTTCTAATCTGACCTCCTTTTCATTCTTGTCATAGGCTAACACATTTACAAGATTCTCATTTCTAGATATAGAAGAAACCTTGTGTGATAATAAAAGCTCCATTTTTTGCTTTTTTAGTACTCTGCCAAGCTCCTTTGATAGACTAGAATCCATAGATGAAAGTATTCTGTCTTGATACTCAATTATTGAAACTTTTGCTCCCAATCTACTATATACTTGCCCTAATTCAAGACCAACAGCGCCTCCTCCAACTACAATCAAATGTTTAGGAACTTCCTTTAGGATAAGCGCCTCAGTTGAAGTAATAATTCTTTCTTTATCTATCTTAGCAAATGGAAGTTTAGAAGGCTTGCTTCCAGTAGCTATAATGATGTTTTTAGAATTTATTGTTTCAGTAACTTTTCCGTTAACAATTAATTCAACGTTCTTTTTGTCTTTAAATGAACCTATACCATTAAATACTTTTATCTTATTTTTTTTCATAAGAAAATCAATGCCTTTTGTAGTTTGATCTACCACTGCTTGCTTCCTGCTTATCATTTTAGATAGATCAAAATTAATCTCACCTTTAATATTTATTCCATGTTCTGGAAACTTTTTAATAGCATCTTCATAGTGATGAGATGAGTCTAATAGTGATTTACTTGGAATACATCCAACGTTTAAACATGTCCCTCCCATAGTAGAATATTTCTCTATAATAGCAGTTTTCATGCCTAGCTGTGATGATCTAATTGCGGCGACATATCCACCAGGGCCAGACCCAATAACTAATACATCAAATGATTCCATAAACATCCTATTTTAAAGAATTATCAAAAATACAAATGTTTTATTTCTGATCAATGAAAATTTTCCAATTAATATTTTTCATTTTAATTTAAATATAATTTTAATCCATATATTGTATAAGTAGATATTATTGTTCATGAAATCTAAACCTGCAGACAAAATTCAAGATTTACAATTTTTTGGAGAATTCGGTGGTGTAAATCCTTCAGTATCTGACTCTTCAACATATACTTTTTTATCGGCTAAATCTATGTCTGAAACTTTTGAGGGGAATACAGATGGTTGTTATTTATATTCAAGAAATTCATCGCCTAGCAATCTATATTTAGAAGAAGCATTAGCAGCCATGGAAGAAACAGAATCTGCTAACGTGTTTTCTTCTGGAATGGCAGCTATAACTTCATCTATTTTGCAAATATGCAAGTCCAATGATCATATAATTTCTAGTAGGACTGTTTACGGTGGAACTTATGCTTTTCTAAAAAACTTTACTCCAAAATTTAATATTAAAACAAGTTTTGTAGATACATCTAAGCCTGATGAAATAATTAAAGCAATTACTAGCAAAACTAAAATTATCTATTGTGAAGTAGTTAGCAATCCTTTACTTGAGGTCTCTGATATAAAATCTATTGCTGAAATAGCAAAAAAACATAATATAAAATTAGTTGTAGATAACACCTTTTCTCCACTTTCTGTTACCCCATCAAAACTTGGGGCAGATATTGTAATTCATAGTATTACAAAATTTATCAATGGGACTAGTGATACTATAGCTGGAGTAGTTTGTAGTACAAAAGAATTTATTGATCAACTTAGAGATATTAATGATGGATCTTTTATGTTGCTTGGATCAACAATGGACAGCTTAAGGTCTTCTTCAGTCTTGAAGAATTTAAGGACCCTACATGTTAGGGTAAAAAAACATAGTGAAAATGCTCATTATCTAGCTAAAATGTTTAAAAAAGATGGTGTAAAGACTGTTTATCCAGGCCTACAAGAGCATCCTTCTCACGACCTTTATCAAATGATAATTAACAAAGAATATGGTTTTGGAGGAATGTTAACTATTGATGTTGGAACTTTAAAAAAAGCGAACAAATTAATGGAGAAAATGCAGAAAAACAAGATAGGTTATCTTGCAGTAAGCTTGGGTTTTTATAAGACTTTATTTTGTGCTCCAGGATCATCTACTTCATCTGAAATTTCTGAAGCTGAACAAAAAGAAATGGGCTTAACTGAAGGTTTAATTAGATTTTCTGTTGGTTTAGATAATGATATTAAAAGAACTTATGAAATCATAAGAAAATGTATGAAAGAATTAAAAATCATCTAAAAAAATCTATTTTATAATTCATGGTTGATTCTAAAAATGGAATTTCACTCACCAAAGCTCTAACACCTATCTGTGTTTTAATCTCTTTGCTTGCATACAACATAATAGTATATGAAGATAAAGATTGGTTTGGGGAGAACACATATCAGATAATATTATTGCTAGGTGCTTCTCTAGCATCAATTATGGGCTTAATTGATAGGGTCACAATTCTTCATATATTAAAAAAAATCTTTTTAAGTATTAAGAGCATTGCAATACCAATAGTCATTTTACTTCTAGTAGGTGCATTAGCAGGAACTTGGAAAGTTAGTGGAGTTATTCCCGCTATGGTCTACTATGGATTGAATCTAATTGATCCAACAGTTTTTTTACCTCTAACATTAATTGTTACAGCAGTTGTTTCACTAACAACTGGAAGTTCATATACTACCTCTGCTACTGTAGGAATTGCTTTAGTTGCTGTTGGCACTGCTTTTAATATATCACCAGGAATGACTGCAGGTGCTGTAATTTCTGGAGCATATTTTGGTGATAAAATGTCTCCATTAAGTGATACAACAAACCTAGCGCCAGCAATGGCAGGAGGTGATCTGTATACACATATAAAGTACATGACATTCACCACTGTACCTACATTTATTTTTACATTTTTAGTTTTCTGCCTAATTAGTTTAAACATAGACACTTCTGCAATTGGAGATATGTCTAGCATTTTAACCTTGTCTGATACAATATCTAATGATTTCTATATCTCTCCTATATTATTTCTTGTTCCAGTTTTAGTAATTATTCTTGCATTCTTAAAAGTCAGACCTGTTATAGCTCTTTCATGCGGGGTTGTTTTGGCAATAGTTTTTACATTAATTTTTCAACAAAACATATTAAATCTTATAGATCCATCTGACTATAATGCAGTTTTTAATTCTGTTTTTTTAGATACTGAAATACCAACTGACAACGATAGAATTGTAAGATTATATAACTCTGGAGGAATGAAAGGTATGTTATGGACAATAAACTTAACAATTTGTGCAATGATTTTTGGAGGATCAATGGATGCAATTGGTGCATTATCAAAAATCACTAGTGCATTATTAGAAAGGGCAAAAAATATCTTTGGTTTATTTGTAAGTACTGTAATTAGTTGCTTAGGTATAAATATAGCTGCCTCTGATCAATATCTTGCTATAGTAATACCTGGAAAAATGTTTAAAGAGGCATACGAAGAAAGAGGATTAGCTCCTGAGAATCTCAGTCGAACTTTAGAAGATTCTGGCACAGTAACATCTGCTTTGATCCCATGGAATACTTGTGGAGCATATCATTATGGTGTTTTAGGAGTTAGTGCTCCTGAATATTTTATCTATGCAATATTTAATTGGCTGAGTCCAATAATGACTTTAATTTATGCTGGGTTTTCTATAAAAATTAGAACTATCTTGAATACTAAAACTTTATAATATAATTACTCTTGTTTTATCAAAGATTATTAACTTGCGTTTTTTGTTCCTATCTTTAATTTATGGCTAAAGTGAATAGTAAAAAAAATAAATTTTCCTTTTCATTAAAAAGAGAGAAAAAACAGCTGTCAAGTTCACAAAAATTGTTTTATGGCAGCTCACTTATAATACTATCCTTAATATTTTTTATTTCATTCACATCATACTTTTTTTCTGGTCATATTGATCAAAGCTCTCTTTTTGAATTATCAAACAGAGATATTGTTTCTGAAAACTGGATGAGTAAACTTGGCGCTCTTCTTAGTTATTTTTTCATTTATCAAGGATTTGGAATTTCTTCATATATATTTAGCATACTCATTTTATTATCTGGACTTCATATCATTTTAGAAATAAAAAACAGAAAACTTATAAAAAACTGGCTTTGGGGTTTTTATCTAATGATATATGGATCTGTCTTTTTTGCATTCG
The DNA here is from genome assembly GCA_014239895.1 of Flavobacteriaceae bacterium. GTDB lineage: Bacteria > Bacteroidota > Bacteroidia > Flavobacteriales > Flavobacteriaceae. The sequence goes on along the minus strand of JAAZXZ010000054.1, from coordinate 5,760 downwards.
TAGATAGCTCAGGTAACTATTCTGGTGTGATTGGCTATGAAATTAATAATCTATTGACTGATTATATTGGTGTAATTGGGACATCATTCTTGTTGTTTATACTAGCCATGCTATATATGACTGTTAGATTAAATTTAAGATTAGAGCATATTTCTAGAATTTATAAAATGAATTGGTTTTATATGCAGATTGCCGCAATCTTTAAAAGAAAGCAAAAAGCAACAAATGATGAAATTGAAGATTCTTCAAATTTAGAAAGCACAATTGATAAAGTTAATCAGGAAGTAGATACTGAAACTAAAGATGAGGTAATTAATCAAGAGAAAGTGGATAATACTATCAAAGAGGTGCCTGCTGAAGTTAAAAAATCTAAAATAAAAGATGAAATTGATATTGAAGTTGAAAAGGTTATTGAAGAGAAATCTGAAACTGACAATCTTTCTGACAAACTAGTTGAAAATTTTGGTCTTTTTGACCCTAAGTTAGAGCTTGGAAATTTTCAATTTCCTTCATTAGATCTCTTAAAAAAATACGATAGTGAAAAAATAAATATAGACAAGCAAGAGCTTGAAGAAAACAAAGATAAGATTGTTGAGACATTAGGTAACTATAACATTAGTATTTCTAGCATTAAAGCAACAGTTGGACCAACAGTTACTTTATACGAAATAATTCCAGATGCAGGAATAAGAATATCGAAAATTAAGAATCTAGAAGATGATATAGCTCTATCCTTGTCAGCTCTTGGAATTAGAATTATTGCTCCAATTCCTGGAAGAGGAACTATTGGGATAGAAGTTCCAAACAAAAACTCAACAATTGTATCAATGCATTCTGTAATATCTTCAGAAAAATTTCAGCAATCTGAGATGGAACTTCCCATTGCTATTGGTAAAACTATTAGTAATGAGACTTTAGTTGTAGATCTAGTTAAAATGCCTCACCTGCTTATGGCTGGAGCTACAGGTCAGGGTAAATCTGTAGGGCTAAATGCTGTGTTAACTTCATTATTATACAAAAAGCATCCTGCAGAAGTAAAATTTGTTCTAGTAGATCCAAAAAAGGTAGAACTTACCTTATTTAATAAAATTGAAAGACATTATTTAGCAAAACTACCTGACTCTGAAGATGCTATAATAACAGATAATAAAAAAGTTATCTATACCCTAAATTCATTATGCATTGAAATGGATAATAGATACGAATTATTAAAAAATGCATCCTGTAGAAATATTGTCGAGTACAATAAAAAGTTTAAGGCAAGAAAATTAAATCCAAATGATGGACATCAATACCTTCCTTATATAATTCTTATTATTGATGAGTTCGCTGATTTGATCATGACTGCTGGGAAAGAAGTAGAAACTCCTATAGCTAGACTAGCTCAATTAGCAAGAGCTATTGGTATACATTTAATAATCGCTACTCAAAGACCTTCAGTAAATGTGATTACAGGGGTAATTAAAGCAAATTTCCCTGCAAGAATTGCCTTTAGAGTAACTTCTAAAATTGACTCAAGGACAATTCTAGATAGCTCTGGAGCAGATCAGCTAATTGGACGTGGTGATATGCTGTTTACACAAGGAAATGAGATTATAAGACTTCAGTGTGCTTTTGTTGATACTGATGAGATAGAAAAATTAACTGACTACATAGGATCTCAGAAAGCATATGCTAGTGCACACAACCTTCCAGAATATGTTGGAGAAGAGAGTGGCACAAATCTTGATATAGATAAAGACGATAGAGATGTATTATTTAAAGAAGCTGCAGAAGTAATTGTAATTGCCCAACAAGGATCTGCATCACTTTTGCAAAGAAAACTTAAATTGGGGTATAATAGAGCGGGAAGGCTTATTGATCAACTTGAAGCTGCAGGAATTGTTGGACCTTTCGAAGGAAGTAAAGCACGACAAGTTTTAATAACAGATCTTCAATCATTAGAACAATATCTTGAAAATGAATAAATATTATAACATGAAAAAAGTCATACTTCTATTTATTATAGCTATTGTATCAAATACTATAGCAATAAGTCAGAATTCTGAAGAAGCAGAAAAACTATTAAACAAAGTTTCTGAAAACATAAAAAGTTATGATAATATATATATTAATTATACTTATACGCTTTTTAACTCAGAAGAGGATATTAATCAAACTAATAAAGGAAGTTTTGTTACTGAAGATGATAAATGGAAATTTGTTATGTTAGATGTAACTAGAATTTTTGATGGAGACAAACTATATACAATTAGCCCTGATGACGAAGAAGTAACTATCTCAACTCAAAACCCAGATGATGAGAGCACGATAACCCCAAACAAAATGCTCTACTTTTATGAAGAAGGATATAATTTTGAGATGGATATAGTTCAATATGTTGGAAGAAAAAAAATTCAATATGTCAAGTTAATTCCAATGGACTCAGATGCTGAAATTAAATATATATTACTTGGAGTTGATGTTGAGTTTAGTCAGATTTACAAAGTAATTGAAACAGGGTTAAATGATACGCAAACAACAATTGCTATAGTTGATTTTGAGGTAAATCTGCCTCTTGAAGAATCTCTATTTGTTTTTGACAAAGAGAAATACAAAGACTACTATATGAATATTCTTGATTAAAGTTATCATTGAAATTAATAGACCAATACATATTTAAAACCTATTTAAGAACATTACTTACTGCATTCTGCATTTTAATGTTAATTTTCCTTTTGCAATCAGTTTGGATGTATATTACTGAGCTTGCGGGGAAAGATCTTGAACTTGATATCATTCTTAAATTTTTATCATATGTCTCTCCTAAACTTGTCATTTTAGTTTTACCACTGGCTATTTTACTTTCTAGTATTATGGTCTTTGGTCAGCTATCTGAAAACTATGAATTTGCCGCGATGAAATCTACTGGATTATCACTCCAAAGGATTATGAGGAGCTTAATCTATTTTACTCTTTTTCTAGGAATTATTGTTTTCTTTTTCTCAAATAATGTAGTTACAGCAGCAGAATTTAATTTTATTAACCTTAGAAAGAATATCTCAAAAATAAAACCTACTATGGCAATAACTGAAGGTCAGTTCAGCGAAATTGGAGATTTCAATATTAAGGTTGAAGAAAAATATGGAAATAGAGGTCAATATCTTACTGATGTAATTGTTCATCAGAAAAAAAATAAAGTTGGAAATTATACAGTAATAAAATCAGAAACAGGTGAAATCACTAGTGAGAGTGATTCAGATATTTTACAGCTAAAACTATATGATGGAAATTATTACGATGAGGTTATTAACAAAGACTATAGGGTTAGCAAATCAAAACCATTTGTAAAAAGCTATTTTAAAGAATATATGTTGAATATTGATCTTTCACTAATAAATGATGTAGACTTTAACCAAGAAGGGAGTGCAAACAGATACTCCATGCTAAATGTAAAAGATTTAAATACAACTATTGACTCACTGGTAAGTAAGAAAAAGAAAGATTACCAGGTAATTGCTACAAAGATGCATAATCGATCTAATGCAAAATCCTTAAATAATAATATTAATCCTATAGAAGATGAATTTAAAGGAGAAAATGTATACGATCTATTTAAACCACAAAAACAAAAACAGCTTTTTGATCTAGGAATTAGTTCAGTAAACAGCACAATAAGCATACTAAAATCAAATATGTTAATACAAGCTAGAAGAGAGAAAAATATTAACAAGCATTTCATGTCACTTCATGATAAGTTTGCCCTTAGTTTTGCATGTATAATTCTTTTCTTTATTGGCGCACCACTGGGAACAATTATAAGAAAAGGAGGTTATGGATTCCCTATGGTTATTTCACTTATTCTATTTTTAACTTATCATTTTGTAGGAGTATTTGCTAAAAATCTTGCTGAGGATACTAGCATTAGCCCTATACTTGCTAGCTGGCTATCAACAATAATTATGCTTCCTATTAGTGTTTACCTAACCAATAGAGCTACAAAAGATAGGAGTATTCTTAACATTAGTGAAATAACTGGAAAATTCTTACAATATTTTAAGAAATAATTAGGTTTTAATATGTTGATTTAATACAATATATTTGAACAATCTTATAGATTTCTAAATGTCTGCACAGGATAAACTTAAACTAAATACAATTGAGTCAGCAATTAATGATATTAGGCTGGGTAAAGTTATTATTGTTGTAGATGATCAAAATCGTGAAAATGAAGGTGATTTCGTAGCGGCTGCTGAGTCTATAACTCCTGAGATTATAAATTTTATGGCTACACATGGAAGAGGGCTTATATGTGCTCCTATTACTAGTAAAATGTCAAAAAAATTAAAATTAAATCTAATGGTAGGTTCTAGTTCGGATCCTCAAGATACAGCTTTCACTGTATCGGTAGACTATAAAGGAAATGGCGTGAGTACTGGCATTTCAGCAGCAGATCGATCTAAAACTATAAAAGCATTAATAGATTCAGAAACAAAAGCTCATCAATTTTCAAAGCCTGGTCATGTTTTTCCATTAATAGCAAAAGATGGCGGTGTTTTAAGACGTACAGGACATACCGAAGCTGCTATTGATTTTGCAAGGCTAGCTGGTTTTAAGCCAGCAGGTGTTATTGTAGAAATCATGAATGAGGATGGCACAATGGCACGACTACCACAACTGATAAAAGTTGCAAAAAAATTCAATTTAAAAATCATCTCAATTGAAGATTTAGTTGCCTACAGAATGGCTCACGACTCCTTAATAGAAAAAAAGGAAGATTTTGATATAGAAACTAAGTTTGGAGCCTTTAGGTTAAGAGCATATGAGCAAACTACCAACCATCAGCTCCATTTAGCTCTTACAAAAGGTGTTTGGGATAAAGATGAGCATGTTTTAACAAGAATTAATTCTAAAGCAATTAATAATGATATTTTAGGAATGCTTACTAATGGTAAAGAAGAGAAATTAGATAATATGTTTAAAATCATAAATGACGATGGAAGGGGTGCAATCATATTTATAAATCAAGTAAATCAATCCTTAAATACTCTAAAAAGATTAAAAGTTTTAAAAAGTAAACAGAAAAGTAATAAAATTATTAAAGCTCCAAAGGTAGGTATGGATATAAAAGATTTTGGTATTGGAGCACAAATATTACATGATTTAGATATTCATAAGCTTAGACTAATCTCAAACGGGAAAAAAGAAAAAAGAGTGGGAATGATAGGTTATGACCTTGAAATTATAGAATACATAAATTATTAACTATTTCTTTTTATGTCTGTATATCCAAGGTAAAAATCTTGGATCTCTAAATATATTAAGCCAACTATTATGTTTGACATTGTTGTAAAGAGTAAGCTTTGGACTTCCACCAGCCTGAATAACAGCATTTGCCATTCTAATTGAATAATAAGGATGAACAGTCCTATCATCAGATCCGTGAATAATCCATAGAGGAGTTTTCTTGGCATAATTTAATATCCAGTCTGGATGTCCTGCACCACAAATTGGCGTCGCTGCAGCAAACATATTTGGTCGTTTGTTTAAGAGCTCAAACGCTCCCATAGCACCGTTAGATAGACCAGTAAGATAAACTCTCTTCTTATTTACATGATCAAGGGCAACAAGTGAATCCATAAGACTCATTACTAAGGATAGTGATTTTGTGGGTGTAGAGTTTTTCTTAAACTTATAATTCTTATTATCTGGTGATTTTATTAGTTCTCTGCTAGACCATGAATCAGTAGCTGGGGATTGCGGAAATATTACAATTGCTGG
>JAAZXZ010000085.1 GCA_014239895.1 Flavobacteriaceae bacterium | reverse complement strand
TAATCCATGTACATGATCATCTAAGAACTGTTTAAATACCTTATCTTTGTATTGAGCAGTATAGTCAATTTTCTTTAGAGGAATCTTCAGTTTTTTACATACACTTAAAGCATCAGCATAATCATCTTCTGCAGAGCAGATGGCATGTTTATCATTCCAATTCTTCATAAATACGCCACGTACATCATATCCATCTTGTTGTAATAACACTGCTGCAACAGAACTATCAACTCCACCACTAATGCCCAATACTATTTTTTCTTTTTTCATGTTGTTTACGTTGTTATCTTAATAAAAAAAATTATGACTTCAAATCACTCACATCAGGCATTAGTTTTTGGATCTATTAGTATTGATAAGATTATTAATAGATACGGAACATATAATAATGTTTTAGGAGGTTCTGCTGCCTATGCATTATTAGCTACTCCACCAAAAACATGCCAACTGATTGGGGTGGTAGGAGATGATTTTCCAAATAAGTATTTTGATTTATTAGGAGGTCATTCTAATAGTTTAGATGATTTGACTATTGAAACAGGAAACACATTTATCTGGGGAGGAGAATATCAACCTGATTTTTCTAGTAGAAAAACTTTGTATGTTGATCCGGGAATTTCTGAAAAATATACTCCAATTTTATCAAGCCAATCTAAAGATTGTGATTATTTACTATTAGGGAATACTCTACCACGCTTACAGCTTATGATATTAGATCAGATTGATTCTAACCCATTTGTAATTTTAGATACATTTAAACTCTATATTGATATAGCTAATGAAGATTTAAAAAAAACTATATCTAAGTCTGATTTATTATGTATTAATTATAATGAAGCGTTAGCGTTATGTAATCTCTCAAAACCCACACTGCAAGATATGGCTCATTGCATTCTTGATATGGGCACTAAAAGTGTAATTATTAAGCAAGGGGAAAATGGAGCTTCTTTTTTTGACAATAATACTCATTTTTCTATAGGAGCATACCCCGTTGAAACAGTCATGGATACTACTGGGGCAGGAGATGCTTTTGCTGGCGGCCTATTATCAGCTAAAATGTTAGGTAAAGATATTGAACAATCAATGATATGTGGAGCAACGACGGCATCCTTTTGTATTGAAGACATAAGCTATACTGGGTTATCGTCTATTTCAGACTCTAAATATCAATTGCGAAAAGAATGGATTAAATCTACTCTTACCTATTGAAATCTGATAATAATAATACTAACTTGTTCCTATAACTGGAGGATATATGTTTATAAGCACTATAAAAAACTTTTTTATTACATTAATACTAGTTTCTACACTTTTTGCTGGACAAGACTTAGAGTCTGCAAAAATCAGATTAAAAGACAAAGAATGGGGAGCAGCTGAAGAATTTTTATTGAAAGCTTTAAATCACCCAAAAGATAAATGGGAAGCAGCATTTCATTTGGGAGACAAAATTTATCCCAGAACTCAAGAATGGGCAAAAGTAAAAGAGTACATGGATATTGCTAGCACTGCTTTACCAAGTGCTAAAATTCGACCTACTCCAAATGATAAAAAAATATTAATGTCCCAAGCTATTGCAGCTTCATTGGTAAAAAGTTATAATTTGATTTATTATAGAGCCTCTGGATTTTTA
>JAAZXZ010000084.1 GCA_014239895.1 Flavobacteriaceae bacterium | reverse complement strand
TCTGAAAAATCACTTATAAAAAACAGACTTATAGTTGAAATAGAATATTTTATATCTCTTTGTGAAATACCACTGCCTGAGTTAAAATCATTTAAAAAATCTGATTTTAAAAAACTTAGAGAGATTTATGAAAATTTCTCTGAAAAAGATGCAATAGCTATAAAAGAAATTGAAAAGAAAACGAATCACGATGTTAAAGCAGTTGAATATTTTATTAAAAATGAATTTGATAAGCTTAATATAAACGAATACAAAGAATTTATTCACTTTGGATTAACCTCCCAAGACATAAATAATACAGCAATTCCCCTTAGCTTAAAATATGCATTAAATGATGTGTATTATCCTGAATTAGACACGATCATTTCATATCTTAATGAATCTTCAAAAAAATGGTCAAAAATACCAATGTTGGCAAGAACGCATGGTCAACCAGCTTCTCCAACTAGACTTGGTAAAGAAATCGATGTATTTAAAGTAAGGATTATAGAACAATTGAGTCTTTTAAAATCCATTCCAATAGCTGCAAAATTTGGTGGTGCAACAGGTAATTACAATGCGCATAATTTAGCTTATCCTAAAATTGATTGGAAAGAGTTCTCAAAGAAATTTGTGGCAAAAAATTTAGGATTAAAACATTCATTTCCAACTACACAAATAGAGCATTATGATCATCTAGCAGCAATTTTTGATAATATTAAAAGAATCAATACTATTTTAATTGATCTAAACAGAGATCTATGGCTATATATCTCTATGAATTATTTTAAACAAAAAATAAAAGATGGTGAAATAGGAAGTTCTGCAATGCCTCATAAAGTAAATCCAATTGATTTTGAAAATAGTGAAGGTAATTTAGGCATAGCTAATGCAAATTTTGAGCATCTTTCATCAAAGCTTCCAATTTCTAGATTGCAACGTGATCTTACTGATAGTACAGTTTTAAGAAACATAGGGGTTCCTTTTGCACACACTCTAATTGCTTTTAAGTCTACTATAAAAGGATTAAATAAATTAATAGTCAACAAAGAGAAAATATCCGTTGATCTAAATAATAACTGGGCAATTGTAGCAGAGGCTATTCAAACAATATTACGACGAGAAGGCTATCCCCAACCATATGAAGCTCTAAAATCTCTTACAAGAGTGAATTCTAATGTATCAAAGGAAGAAATCCATAATTTTATTAATAAATTAGATGTTAATAATAACATTAAAAAAGAATTGCTTAAAATAACTCCAGAAAATTATACTGGCATATAAAATATTAATAATGAAAATACTTAATCAGAATAAATATATATTTTTTCTTACATTTTATTTAGTATTATCTGGATGTATAAATGAATCTAAAACGGATAGAGAGTTTAACAAGATTGTTGAATCTTTTACCAGTAAAAAAAATAACTTTTCAAAGACAAGTAATAGGTTAAGTGAAGAGTATATCTTTTCTGAACTAAGTGTAGTTAAAAATGAATTAAATAAACTAAGATCAGTTCTATATGAAGATTTGTCTAACGAAAAAAAAGTAGATTATAAATTCATTGAAAGTCTTTTAGTAGGTAAAGAGATTCAATACGAAGACATACAATCCTGGAAGAGAGATCCTAGAGATTATATGAATTTCAGACAAATTTCAAGCACCATAAATGGGCCAAAAACGTGTGAAGAGAAAATTATTTTTTTGACTGAATACCTGCCTATAATTCAAGAAGATTTAAAAAGTGGCTCTAAACAGCTTGTAGAATATGTTCCAAGGTTCCAAGAATTGGGACTTTATATGGCAAAGAATTCAAACGTAATTTTTGATGAAGAAATAAATAAGTTTTTTGAAAACTGTAGTTCAATTACTCAAGATGAAAAAAATCAAATTAAAAGTATAAGTTCTCAGATTATTAATGAGCTTAAAATATTTACAAATTATATTGAAAATATATTACCTGACAGAGAAGAATCAACTTTTTCAATAGGTAAATCAACATATAATAAGATGTTAAAACACCAATTTCTATTAGAATATGATGATGAAACCCTATGGGAATTTGGTTGGCAAGAATTTAATAGAACTCTAGATAAGATGGATGCTTTAGCTAAAGAAATTGATTCAACTAAAACTACAAAAGAGTTGCTTATAGATATAAAAAATGAATATCCAGATCCTTATGATATGATAGAGGCACATCAGTATTGGGTTGATAATTCTGGCAAACACATAAAATCAAAAGGGCTTATTCCTATTCCGTGGAAAGAAAGAGTAAACGTTGTTGCTAGGGAGGAATATCTAAGAAAAACGTCTTACTATGGTAATTTCTCAAGGTCTAAGGGAAAAGATGAAGAAGGTTATTTTACTTCAGAGTGGAAGATTAATCCTTTTGAAGATTATTGGGATGAAAAAACAAAAAATGAATATTTAGTAGAACATGATTGGGGTGTTATTATTGTAACCGCACCGCATGAAACGTATGGTGGTCATCACATTCAAGGTCTATATCAAATGCATAATCCAAATAAATTAAGAAAAAATAATGGTATTTCTCTTTTTAGTGAGGGTTGGGGATTGTATAATGAACAGCTGATGTTAGAAACAGGTTTTTATCCAAATAAAAAAATTAAACTTAGACAGTTACAGTTAAGGTTATGGAGAAATGCTAGAGTAATTTATGATGTTGGTATGCATTCAGGAAAACTCTCTTATGAGGAAGCTATAAGTTTAATGACAGATAAAGTTGGTTTTTTAAGGTGGGCTGCTCAATTAGAGATTGATTCATCTTCTTCTAGGCCTGGATACTTCATTGGTTATTTTATTGGAATGACTGAAATTTTAAAAATGAGAGAAGAATTTAAAAAATTGATGGGAGAAAATTATGACATTTCAGATTTTCATGAAAAACTTTTAAAAGTTGGAAATATGCCTCCGTCATTAATGAAGGAATCCTTATTTAATTAATCTTTGAATTTTTCATTGATAGCCGTAGATTAGAAATAAAATTTTATGAAAAAAACATATATACTATTTTTTATCTCTATTATTTTATTTAGTTGTTTTGAAGATAGTGATGACAATATAGTATTTGCAAGTAACATAAATGATTTTGTTTGGAAAGGCATGAATGCTACTTATCTCTACAAGCAAAATATAGAAGACCTCGCTAACAACAGGTTTTTATCATCAGAAGAATATGCTGATTTTTTGAATCTATTTGAAGACCCAGAGGATCTATTTGAAAGCCTAATCTACCAGAGAGAGACAATAGATAAATTTAGCTTTATAGTAGATGACTATATTGCCCTTCAACAATACTTAAGTGGAATTTCAAATAGCAATGGAATGGAATATGGGCTGAGATATGCGCCTGGAAGCAGCTATGATGTTTATGGATATGTCAGATATGTTCATCCAAATACTAACGCAGAAGAAAATAATATTCAAAGAGGAGATGTATTTAACAAGATTAATAATACGCCTCTAACAATTGACAATTACTCAGATCTTTTATCTTCTGATAACTACACAGTTAATTTTGCTAATTACTTAGATCAAAATACTTCAGAGACATCTGATGACCAAATAATATCAAATGATATAAACATTGAACTAAGCAAAGTTTCATATGAAAAAAATCCTATTCATATCTCATCGATAATAGAAGCTCAAAATCAAAGTATAGGCTATCTAATGTTTAATAGATTTATTGGAGATTATAATGATGATTTAATTAATGTTTTTTCAAATTTTAAGTCTAATAATATTAGCGACTTAATTCTAGACTTAAGGTATAACCCTGGAGGCTCAGTATATACCTCTATTCTACTATCAAGTTTAATTACGGGACAATTTACTGGCGAGATAATTAGTACAGAACAATGGAATGATGAAATACAAGCCTATTATCTTAATAATGATCCTGAATTTTTAATTAATCGATTTATTGGAAATAGCAATAGTTTAAATTTAAATCGTGTTTTTATTATAACAACTCAAAGTTCTGCATCAGCTAGTGAACTGGTTATAAACTGCTTAGATCCTTATATAGATGTTATTCATATTGGAACTAACACCTATGGAAAATATCAAGCATCTGTTACATTATATGATTCTGAAAATTTTACTCTTGAAGGTGCAAATCCAAATCATACATATGCGCTTCAGCCGCTTGTTTTAAAAACTCTAAATTCTATAGGAAACACCGATTATTTTAATGGTTTAACTCCTGATATAATTCTTGAAGAAAATACTGCCAATCTTGGAGTTTTAGGAGATGAAAACGAACCTCTTCTTGCCCTTGCATTGCAACAAATAACATTAGATAGAAAAATAATTGATCTAATTAGTCCTATTAAGCTCATTGATGACAGTAATAAATTTGAATTATTACAAAAAGAGATGTATATTGATTTAAAGAATGATTTTTTAAAAAAAATTAAATTATAAATGAATTTTAAAAAAATTTCAAAGAGAGAAAAAATTCTATTATTATTTATAGTTTTTGCTGCAATAATAAGATTAATGCCGCATCCTCCAAATTTTGTGCCTATAACTGCAATGGCTCTATTTGCTGGTTTAAATTTTCAAAACAAAAAACTAGCATATTCTATACCGCTTCTAGCAATGATAATATCTGATTTATTTCTTGGATTTTATTCTGTATCAATTTTTGTCTATACTTCATTTATAGCTATTACATTTATAGGGACTGTGATTAATAAAATTAGTATATCTAATATATTTTTAAGCAGCCTATTGTTTTTTATAATAACTAACCTAGGAGTTTGGATTCTGGGTTATCCCATGACTCTTGAGGGACTATTACTCTGTTTTACTCTAGCACTACCGTTCTTTGGATACGCTTTAGCAGGAGACTTATTTTTTAGTTTATTATTTAAGTATGGTTTTAAAGCAGTAGAAAAAAATTATCTAATTCATTCAAGTTAGTCTTCTAAAAGAGGTTTCTCAATTTCCTCAGAAGAAATATTTAATTTGGAGTTTCCAGATGATATTTTAATAACATCTTTATCTATCTTTTTAAATTCCTTACTACTATCATTATAATGGTTAACTGCTGTTCCTAGTGTATTTCCTAGTTTATCATGATAAGTTTTATAAGCATTTAAATGCGTAGATAATTTTTCAACATTCTTCAAAATATCATTAATAGAATTCTCTACCTTTAGATTATGTAGTGCTTTTACTGTAATCTGTAACATTGGAAATAAACTCATAGGAGATACTATCATTACTTTTTTTGTATAGGCATATGAAACTAAATCTCTCTGATTAATCTTTAAAGTCCCTACTCTACTATTTAACAAATCTTGATATAAACCATCAGCAGGTATAAACATATATGCATAATCAGTAGTGTTTTCATTAGGTCTAATATACTTGGCTGTTTCATCAATTCTGCTTTTGATGTCAGATTTAAATTTCTTCTCCAAGTCAGCTAGCTCATCTTTATTTGAACATTCGATCATCCTGTTATAATTGTCAAGAGAAAATTTTGCATCAATTGGAATTATATAATCACCTACTCTAACAATAGCATCAACTGCTTCTTTATTTTTAAATGAATACTGCATTTGAAAAAGTTCAGGTGGCAGTACATTTGCTAATAAATTTTCTAACTGTATTTCACCCAGGACTCCTCTTTGTTTCTGATTTCCTAAAATCTTTTCTAAAGTCTTCATTTGATTGGCAAAACTTAAAACCTGCTCATTAGTTCCTTTAATTTTTTCTAATTCAGTAGTGACATCCTTTATAACCTTGTTAGATTCCTTGAACTGTTGTGTTATATTAGAACTTGAGGTTTTATGAAAATCATTAATCTGCTTATTTATATCCTTTAATTTAGATTCAATTTCTGTTCTACTTTCCTTAGAATTTGCATCAATTTCCTTTCTTATTTCTTGAATTTGAGAACTCAGTGAATTTGAAAATTGAATTAAGTCATTGGTGGATGTTGATCCAACACTAGTTTTTGAATTATAGACTAGATATATTAGCCCTAAGATTATAATACATAAAAAACCAGTTACTATTTCCACAGTGTTAGAATTAGAAAAACAATTTACAAAATTTTACTGACCAATAAACAAATAAGAAATTAAAAAATTACTCTATTTACTCAAGTACATTTTTCTTCTAGAATACAGCTCATGAAATTTATCATCCTGAAGATTATCAATAAATAAAATACTCTCACCAGTACTTTTCATCTCAGGGCCAAGCTGTTTATTTACATTAGGAAATTTACTAAATGA
>JAAZXZ010000022.1 GCA_014239895.1 Flavobacteriaceae bacterium | reverse complement strand
GTCATACCCAGTAAGTTACCAAGCGGGAAATTAAGTGCAGGAGCAGAATTATCCATTCCATCAACTAATTGCACAAATCGTGTATTAGCAAAAGTTGCAAACCCTCTAGTGTTAATTGCCTTAAATGTTAAACTGTTAACATTTATATCTACACCTTTTAAATTTTCTAATCCGTCATAAAAATCTGCAGAAGCAGTAGTTTTTATGTCTTTTATTCCAAACCTCTCAACAGTAACCGGAGATTCAAAAATTCTTTGAGGTGTTCTTGATGCAGAAACTACAACTGCATCAAGTGCAGTATTGTCTTCAAGAGTGAAGTTCACTGTTGAAGAAGAGCTTATTTCTGCTGACATTGCTTGAAAGCCAACACTACTAGCATGTAGAGTGAAAGGCGTGTCCATGTCTGAAGTGATAGAATAGTTTCCATCAAAATCTGCAATTACTCCTGTAGAAGAACCAACTATTACAACCGTTGCTCCCGAAAGAGGCTGACTATTTGCATCAGTAACACTACCATTTACTGTTGTTTGTGCATAAGAAAATACACAAAACAACATCATAAAAATTTTAAGAATTGTTCTCATAATTTAGTTATTTGTTTAATTTTTGATGGTACAATATAATCATATAATATGTTATCTACAAATATGCTATAGTTTAACATATTCTTTAAAAATAGGCTAATGAATCTATTTTTGTTAAAAATCTAATGAAAATCCAAATGTTGGAATTGGTGTAAATCTATTAATATTTACCTTTACTAAGCTAATAGGAGTAATAACGTTTCCTTCAGAATCCCTGTCTAAACCATACTCTGGAGGAACAGAAATTTCCTGAGACAGAATATTCATTATTTCAAAATAAAAGCTTATCGAAATATTCTCTTTATTCCATTTTTTATCTACTCTAACGTCTAATTGGCTAAATTTATCCAATTTCTCTTCACCTAACCTGGAGTAATCTAAGACCATTTCTGGATAACTGATTAGACTGGCATTAAGATCAAAAGGAGCGTAAGGCGTTTTACCAGAATACCTTAATCGAGAGCTTAATTCCCAGTTATTATTTAATTTATATCCATTACTAAATGAAACTAGATGCCTACTATCCCAAACTGATGGCAAATATTCAGAAGTAAATCCTGAGAATTTACTATAAAAATATGTATAGGAAAAAATTCCATAGAAATTATTAGTCAATTTTTGTTGGAATGAAGCTTCTAATCCATAGGTTTTCCCTTTCCCAGTTGAACTTACCTCTTCATTGCCTAATACTTCAAAACCTCCACCTTTGTTGGCCAACGATACCTGATCTACAATGGATACAGGGAAATTATCATATTTTTTTAGAAAGGCTTCAATTGAAATTTTAGAGGAATTAGTCATATTATAGTCTATTCCAGTAACATAATGTTTGCTTTCAGTGTACTTATTATTCTTATTTAGATATTCTCCATCATTATTTTGATATCCAAGCATTGTATAGGTGGGGATCTTATAATATTTGCCAATTGACATATTCCATCTCCATTTTCTATCTTCACTAATTGCATAAGACAAGGAAGCCCTTGGAGAAAAATTATCTAAAAGATTTGACCCTGTTGAGAAGGTGTCTTCATCCATTCTAAAGCCAATAGAGAAATCAAGTCTGTTATTAAAAAAGCTTCTTGATCCATTAGCAAAAAAACCATATTTATAAAATTCTATTTCTGTATTATAATTTATGCCTGTATATAAATTCTGCGTATTATTAAAGTAGTTTGACAATTGAAAATTTCCTCCCCATTTAAGTTTCCAATCCTTATAGTAATTTACAGATTTGATTCTAAGCTTGGTTTCCCATTCATGAGAATCATTTCTAAATAATAATCCTGATTCATTTAAATTATCAGCGTACCGAGAAAAATTATTTTTTAATTTATTTGTGCTTAATGCAGTAATTAATTGACCTTTTTGATTTTTGTATTTTCTTTTCCATGAAATTCCTGCTGTTGTAGTATTCTGCTTAATAATAGGAACTTGCTCAAGTTTAGCTTGTTGTTCCGCATCAAAGTCATCAGGAGCTTCCACGGAGAAATCATCAATGGATCCAACTCCAATAAAATTTATTGAATTGTATTTATCGATTTTATGATGAATTTTCCATTGATAGTCCCAGTAGTCTGGCCTAATGGGAACGCCAATAAATTTAAACAAAAACTGAAGGTAACTTTTTCTTAATGAAAAGATCATTGTAGTATTCGCGTCTTCTTCTGATTTATTAAAAACAGGACCTTCAAAAGTTATCCCAGATTCAGTAATACCTGTTCTAAAATTTCCTGCAAATTGACTGGAATTACCATCTTTTTGCTCAAATGATAGGACTCCACTAAGCGGATTATCGTATTCAACTCCAAAAGCAGAAGTTGAAAGCGTAACTTCCTGAATAAATGCTATGTTTATCATTCCTCTTGGCCCTCCTGCACTTCCTTGAGTGCTAAAGTGATTTATGTTTGGAATTTCAATACCATCCAAATAATACACAGTTTCATTTGGGGCACCTCCTCTAATAATAATATCATTTCTAAATCCACCAATAGAAGGAGATAATCCGGGCATGCTTTGAACAACCTTGGTTATATCATTATTTGCCCCTGGATAGCTTTCAATCTCCACTGCAGAAAAAGTATTTATTGAAAGAGGAGACTCCATAGTTTTCTTAAAAGGGCTCTCTGTTATAACAACCTCATCAAGTGCTTCACTAGATTCATTAAGAAATATTTTTAAAGCCGGATTCCCTTTACTTTTTATAATAATATTATATACTTTTTGAGATTGGTAGCCAACATAGCTTATGGTAATATTATAGGTTTTTGTTGGAATATTATCTATTGTAAAATATCCATTCTCATTACTTATTGCCCCGAGCGATGTATTGTCAAGAACAATATTTGCTCCTAATAGTGGCAACTGACTTTTACTATCATATATTTCTCCACTAATATTTCCTTGGTTTTGAGAAAATGAACAAAAAATATTTAATAATGCAATAATTAAAAAAGAATATAAATTTTTTATCACGAATCTAATTTGAAAATCCACCACGAAGATAATGCTATCTACAGATATATTTTGTTAAAAAAATAAAAAAATTATGTTAATTTTATAGAATCAAAAAATTATTATACATACTATTACTTACTATCCCATTTCTTGGGTTTGGACAGAGTAATGATAATAATCACTTATCAGTAGATCAACTGGATTGGTTAACCGGTCAAAGAGAGGGTTCGCATGATGGAGGAATCTTAGAACAAACATGGTTGCCTCCTCGCTCTGGGACTATTACTGCTTTAGTTCGCTCTACAAAAGAATCAGACACAAGATTTGTTGAAATCATTCATATAAGGGAAATTAAT
>JAAZXZ010000073.1 GCA_014239895.1 Flavobacteriaceae bacterium | reverse complement strand
TCAAAAGAAACAGGTAAAAATAGGGGCATTAATTTGCCCCTTTTTTTTAGAGTATTGCGAAAAGTATTTAGAGAAGAGCGAATTTTCTACTCAATACTCAACTAAATACTCTGCTAAATACTATTATAAATTTTTTCAGATAAAAATAATCTCATACTTTCCAATAGACATCTACTCTGAATAATCGTTAGATTTGTTGATTATGAAACATAAAACACTAAAAGGTTCATTCTATGGATATTTTTGGAATGTTATCACTGAGCAGTATGCTGATTTTGAAGGAAGATCTTCTCGTGAAGATTATTGGATATTTTTACTTTGGTATTTAATTATAATTATCAGTGCTTCAATATTATCGTTTGGAATACTGGGAGCATTAGGTGTGGTAGTATTTCTTGTTCCAGGGATAGCAATGCAGATCAGAAGGTTTCATGATTTAGATATGTCAGGATGGTGGTTATTAGGATTTAATATTGCATCTGCTATACCATTCGTAAATTTTTTCGCTATTATTTATTGGATATATTTGTATTGTCAAAAAGGAGATTTGAGTGCCAATCAATATGGTGAACCAGATTTTAACACCCCTGCACATATTATAGAAGCAGAGAAAAAAGATAAAAATCTTGCTGATAAAAATGATCTTAAATACAGTTGCGATTGTGGCAATTTAAGAGGGAAGAAAAACTTAAGAAAGAGATGCTCTGATTGCAATACTTTGAATCAGTTTGATTTTAATAGAAAATAAAGATATGTCCATAGTATTAACATAGATCCTCATCTTATATATTGTATCCATAACCCTTTGCTCCTTCTTTATAATACCATTCTGCATAATCTTTTAATCCTTCATCTAACTTGGTGTAATCCCAATTAGTTTCAAATATGAAATCGTTTTTAGGTAGTATTGCATTTTCATCATCTTGAACTAATAAGACTTCTCCCTCTCGTGAGTATTCATTTACTTTGTAGATTAAGTCAATAATCTGAATATTATCTCCAACGAGTTCTATTATCTCATATGTTCTCTCTGGTGTGGTTGCTAATCTTTCCAAATGCTTTACTACATCTTGAACAAACACAATATTAATATTGTTTTGTCCATTACCACCTATTTCAATATGTTCTCTATTGATAATCTTATTCATATAATAGCTCAATATTGGTCTGTAATTACCTTGACCAACGATAAAACTTGGTCTAACTATTTTATAGTTTAGTTTTGAATCTTGTAGTCTTCTTTCAACTTGTTTCTTGTCGTGTCCATAGTCTCCATAGTGTTCTGAATAATTACTATTAGCTGCTGCACTACTGACAAAGATATAATTGGTTTCGCTTGGTATAAGGTGTTCAATCAAATCAAACTGACTTTCAAAGAACAAGCACATATCAACAATACAATCGTATTTAGTAAAGTCTATCTTTTCTAAGTCCTCTGGTTTATTTCTATCACCTTGTATGACTTTTGCACCATCTGATGATGTTCCACTTCTATTGAATACATCAACTTGAATTCCATTATGTAATAGTCTTTCTGATAATGCTTTACCAACGAATCTATTACCCCCAATTATTAAGACATTTTCCACTAAATTATACTCCTTCTTTTCTGTATCGTTCTATATAATTTATACACTATCATC
>JAAZXZ010000049.1 GCA_014239895.1 Flavobacteriaceae bacterium | reverse complement strand
TTGAAGTATATTCTTCTTCTTTATTCTAATTCCCTTTTTATCAAATGATCTTCTAAATCCATCTATAACAACAGGAACAACAACTGGCTTATATTGTTTAATTAAAAATGCTGTTCCTTTTCTTATAGGTTTAAATGGCGTGGTAGTGCCTTGAGGAAAAGTAATAACCCATCCATCATTTAACGCAACTCCTATTTTAGAAACATCACTCATTTTTACTTGTCTATTTACATTTTCCCCACGACTTCTCCAAGTTCTATCAATACTAACAGAACCAGCATAAGCTAATATCCTTGGGAGAAATCCTGAAGTCATTGTTTCCTTTGCTGCAATAAAATATAAATTCAATTTTGGATTCCATAAATATCCAACATTTTTTATTGAATCAACTCTACCTTTTAAACTCGCATTGAATACATGAAACATTGAGACTACGTCTGCAAAATAAGTTTGATGATTTGAGACAAACAGTACATTTTTTTCTGGCAGACCCTTTATTATTTCAGATCCTTCTATTTTTAACTCATTAAACCCACGAAATCTCCTATGACTTAAGGTTCCTAAAATTCTTATTAGCCATTTTTTAAAAAAAAGTATATGACCAAAAGGATTTTTTTTGATAATCTCCATAAAAAAAATTTGATAACAAATGTAAATAAAACTTATAAAATAGACTCAATTATATCCTTTACTTCCGAAAGTATCATTGCTGTCGCTCCCCAAACAAAATATCCATTTAATTTGTAAGCTGGAACTAATGTATTTAAATATCTATCTGAAATGTTTGATCCTTTTGGATTGACAATATTACTATCATCAAGTAATTGTTCTAAATCAACATTAATAATTTCTTTTACTTCATTTTTATCTTTAAAAAATTTAAGCTCATTTTCTGTATAGACCATAAAAGGAGAAATGTCATAGTTACTTGGGGGAACATATAGATTTTGTAATTTTCGTATCAATTTAACTACATTAACATCAACACCGATTTCTTCATTTGTTTCCCTTAATGCAGTATCAAAAATATTATTATCATTTTTTTCATAACTCCCCCCTGGCAAACTTACTTGATTTGAATGCACTCCTTTGTATTCATTTCTTAAAATCAATGTAAAGAAAACTCTTTCATTATATGGATGAAACAACACTGTAACTCCAGCATTTTTAGAATTATTATATCTACTTAGATCTAATAAATCCTTTCTAAATGGAGGCGCCATTTTTAACTGAGAGAAATTAGAATCAACAATTGATTCCTTAATTTTTGGAATAATCTCTATAAATCTATTAATAGTCATTAAAACTTATTTTTCTCTAATTTTTAAAGACCATTCAAAGATAAATTTAGATACTGTTATATTATTCTGATTTATACCTGTTGAAGACAACGTTATGGTTTGAGAGGTATTTGAAGAAATTAATTTATTCATCATTTCATCAATTTCAGCTCCTTCATTACAATTAAATACTATTAATCCTGTAGCTTTTTTATAATAATTTGCATTGTTTGAGATTAATAGCATTGATACATCATATCCGCTTTTTTTAATCTTATCAGTTATCATTAACGCAGTAGTTAACTCAGCAGCCATTCCTTGAGCTGCCCAAAACATTGACTTATATGGATTTTTGTTAAACCAATTAAGAGCTATTTTAATCTCACATTGATTAGAATCTATATGTTTTATTCTTGCACCACAAAAATATGCTGAAGGCAGTTTTTTTAAAAGGAATAAATTGTATTTTAAAAAATTCATTGATTTATTTTGATGCTAAATATTTTTCTGCATCAAGAGCTGCTATACAACCCGTTCCAGCTGCAGTAACTGCTTGTCTGTAAACATGATCTGCAGCATCACCAGAAACAAATACACCCGGAATGTTAGTTCTTGAACTACCAGGTTCATTTATAATATATCCTGTTTCATCCATATTTACATATGGTTTAAAAATATCAGTATTTGGAGTATGCCCAATTGCCACAAAGAAACCTGTTATAGGAATCTTCTTCTCCTCACCTGTTTTATTGTTATAAATTAGAACATTTTCAACGACACTATTATCACCTAAAATTTCCTTAGTCTCAGTATTATAAAGGATTTCAATATTATCAGTTTTTTTAACTCTTTCTTGCATTATTTTAGAAGCTCTAAATTCATCTCGCCTAATTAACATCGTGACTTTTTTACATAACTTCGATAAATAATGTGCTTCCTCACATGCAGAATCCCCTGCTCCTGCAATTGCTACTTCTTGACCCTTATAAAAGAAACCGTCACAAACAGCACATGCAGAAACACCTCCACCTAATTCTAAATACTTTTTTTCTGAAGGAAGACCTAAATACTTTGCTGAAGCACCTGTAGCTATAATCACCGTTTCACAAATTAGTTCATCCTGATCATTAACCCACAACTTTAAATCATTATTAAAATCAACTTTTGTAATCCATCCATTTCTTACATCAGTTCCAAAACGTTCAGCCTGTTGTTGTAATTCTATCATCATTTCAGGTCCTGAAATTCCTTTTGGGTAGCCAGGAAAATTCTCAACATCAGTAGTAGTAGTTAATTGTCCGCCAGGCTCTGTTCCTTGATATAATACAGGACTCATATTTGCTCTTGCAGCATAAATTGCAGCAGTATATCCAGCTGGGCCTGATCCAATAATTAAACATTTAATTTTTTCTGCCATAATAGTAATTCAAATATAATAATAAAAGTGTGTAATTATCTCTTTGAATTTATATAAAATTGAATAGTAGGTGAATATTCTATTTTTTGTAAATTGAACAAAAAAAAGAATGAAATATTTTTTCCTTAGATTTTTGTTTTTAATAAGTTTTAGTTTTTTAACTACCACAATTTATAGCGACAATTATTCCTACAAAGTAGTTGTTTCTGAACTGGAGGTTCCCTGGGGATTTGTATTTCTTGAAGATAATTCTATTTTAATTACTGAACGAAAAGGCGAATTAATTCATTTTGTTAATGGGAAAAAAATAAAAATAAAAGGCTTGCCTGAAATTATTGCTAAAAATCAAGGAGGACTGTTAGATATTGAACTTCATCCTGAATATAAAAATAATGGGTGGATTTACATATCTTATTCTTCCTCAAATGAAAGTAAAACCGGATCTAATACTTCAATAATGAGATTTAAAATAGAAAAAAATACGATGATTGAAAAAGAGATCATTTATAAAGCTCTACCAAATAGCAAGCGTGATAGACATTACGGAAGCAGAATTGAGTTTGATAAAAATAATTTTCTTTATTTCTCCATTGGAGATAGAGGGAATAGAGATGTAAATCCTCAAAATATAGATAGAGATGGAGGAAAAATATATAGACTATATGATGATGGCCAAATACCTGTTGACAATCCTTTTATTACTAATAGGTCAGCAAAAAAGGCAATATATAGCTATGGACATAGAAATCCGCAGGGGATGGCTATAAACCCATTCACTAAAGAATTATGGATTCATGAACATGGGCCAAGAGGAGGAGATGAAATCAATATTATAAAAAAAGGAGCAAATTATGGATGGCCTCTTGCCAGTTTTGGAATAAATTATATAGGAACAAAATTTACTAATAAAACTTCAATTCCTGGAATGGAAGACCCCATACACTACTGGGTTCCATCTATCGCTCCTAGTGGTATGGCTTTTATAACATCAGATATTTATCCAAATTCAAAAGGAGATTTATTAATTGGGTCACTAATATTCCAATATCTTCATAAATGCAAAATAAAAAACAATAAAATTTATAAAGAAGAAAGGATCCTAGAAGATATTGGAAGAGTAAGATCCATCAGACAAGGTCCTGACGGATACATGTATATTGGTATTGAAAATATAGGAATAATAAAACTTATTCCAAATTAATAATGCATTTGCTAATAACTATAAAAATGAAATATAGATGTTAACTGTTGGAATAACTGGAGGAACAGGTAGTGGTAAGACAACCATTTTAGAGCTACTAAAAAAAGGATTTGGAGAAAATGATATTGGGTTTATTTCTCAAGACTCGTACTATAATGATAATGGCAAACTGAGTTTTGATGAGAAAAATAAAATTAATTTTGATCATCCTGATGCTGTAGATTTTGAGTTAATGATTAATCATCTTAGTCTATTAAAAAATGGGAAAAACATCAATCAACCTATTTATTCATTTATTTATCATAATAGAACTGAAAAAACTAAATTAGTTAAACCAAAAAAGATTATGATTATAGAAGGAATTTTAATTTTAAATAATATAAAATTAAGAGGTTTAATAGATTATAAAGTCTTTGTTGATGCCACTGAAAATTTAAGATTTAAAAGAAGACTAGATAGAGATGTCAATCAAAGGGGGAGAATTGCAGAAGAAGTTATTGAATTATTTAATACCAGGCTAAATAAAATGCACAACCTATATGTTGAGCCAATGAAAGAATTTTGTGATATTATAATAGATAATAATAACAAGGTTGATTCATTAGAAATAACTCCTCTAATAGAGGTAATTAAAAGTCATTTGTAAAATGAAATTTAAAATCCCATCTTTATTCAAAAATATATATTTCATTATAATTATGTTATTTATTATCTGGATGCTATTTTTTGATAGTAATTCATGGTTAGTTCATAGAGAATTAAATAAAAAAGTTTATAAACTTGAGAATCAAAAAGATTTTTATACAGAGGGAATAAAAAAAGACAAGGAAGAATTATTAAAAATGAAAACTGATTCTGGTCTTGAAGAATATGCTAGAGAAAAATTATTTATGAAAAAAGAAGATGAAGAAATATTTATTATAGAATTTGATTCTATAAATGATTAATATTTAATTATGATGGAAAAAATTTTAGATGAATTTATTAAAATTGATTCCAAATTATGGAATAAAAAAATTAAAGATGACTTGAAAAAACTAGGTCATAGTAGTATTCCCTCTTATAATTCCAAAGAGAATATCAAAATAAAACCATTCTATACAAGTGAAGACTTAAATAACTTAAAAAATTTAGATTCTAACTACCCTAATAGCTGGGCAATATGTCAAAATATAACTGCAGATAATTCATCAGATGCAAACATAAAAGCTCTTGAACTTATTAACAAAGGAGCTGAAAGTATTAATTTCATTATTCAAAATGACTCCATCCTGTGTAATGATTTATTAAAAAATATAGATATAGAAAAAACTGAGTTGTTTTTCAAAATTGAATTCCATTCAAACTCATATTTAAAGTCATTAAATGATATTATAAAAAGCTCATCAGCTTCATTTAATATAAGTTATGACCCTATTGGTTCTCTTGTTAAAACAGGTGGTTGGGAATCTTCAATGAATGAAGATTTAAATAAATTGAATAAAAAAATTAACATATTAGAAAAATTTGATAATGTAATAATTGTCAATTCTGGATTATACCAAAATTCAGGAGCTAATATTTTTGAAGAAATTGCTTTTACTCTAAGTCATGCGAATGAATATTTAAATCATCTTAATGGGAAATGTGCAAATCAAATTGCATTTAATACCTCAATCGGATCAAACTATTTCTTTGAAATTGCAAAATTAAAAGCATTAAGATTACTCTGGAAAACGATAACTAAAGAGTATAATAATGAAATAAATTTTCCTCATATAACAGCAAAACCATCTAACAGAAATAAGACTATATATGATTACAATAATAACATATTAAGAACTACAACAGAATGCATGTCAGCAATTCTCGGAGGAGCTAATACTATTTCAAATGTTACATATGATAGCATTTTTAATAATAAAAATGAATACTCTGATAAAATAGCTTTAAATCAACTATTGATAATAAAACATGAGACACATATAGATAAAGTAAAAAATGCAGCAGATGGATCATATTACATCAATAGCTTAACAAATACTATAGCTGAAGAATCATTAAAGATATTTAAGGATATAGAGAAAAACGGTGGGTTTATCTCAGCACTAGAGAAAGGTATAATACAAAAGAGGATTGATAAAAGTCATAGAATAGAGCAAGAATTGTTGAATAAAAATAAGGAGAAACTTCTTGGAATAAATATTTTTACTGATATAGATCAAAAAATTAAATCTGAAATCAATAAACCTGTTTTCACTAAATCTAATACAAGAAACACTAAAATTAAACCCATTTCTGAAATTAGGCTAGCTGAAGAAATTGAATTAAGTAGAATTAAAAATGAATAGGAAGAATTTTAAAAATATTAGTCTAAAAAAGTTAGATTTTTCAAAGTCTTTTATTAAAAGAAAAAGTGAAAAATTTCTTACTTCAGAGAGTATAAATCTAAAATCTTATTACTCTAAGGGTGATTTAAAAAATCTTGAACAAATAGATTTTGGAGCTGGAATAGAGCCCTTTCTAAGAGGTCCTTATTCAACTATGTATATAACAAAACCCTGGACTATAAGACAATATGCTGGGTATTCAACTGCAGAAGAAAGCAATATGTTTTATAAAAGAAATTTAAAATCTGGACAAAAAGGTTTGTCAGTAGCATTTGATTTACCTACACACCGAGGTTATAATTCAGACAATAAAAGAGTGTACGGTGATGTTGGCAAAGCAGGAGTTGCTATTGATTCTGTAGAAGACATGAAGATTTTATTTAATGAAATTCCTCTTGATAAAATGAGTGTTTCAATGACTATGAATGGCGCTGTATTGCCTATAATGGCATTTTACATAGTAGCTGCAAATGAACAAGGAGTAAAAACTTCTGATCTTAGAGGAACTATTCAAAATGATATATTAAAAGAATATATGGTTAGGAATACATACATATATCCACCAAAAGAATCAATGGAAATCATATCTGATATTTTTAAGTTTACTAGTAAAGAAATGCCAAAATTTAATAGTATTAGTATCTCAGGATATCATATGCAGGAAGCAGGAGCTACAAATGATTTAGAACTTGCTTACACTCTTGCAAATGGTCTAGAATATGTTAGAAATGGAATAGCTTCAGGATTAAAAATTGATGAATTTGCTCCAAGATTATCATTTTTTTGGGGAATTGGTATGAATCATTTTATGGAAATCGCAAAATTAAGAGCAGCTAGAGTATTATGGGCTAAATTAATTAGGAATTTTAATCCTAAATCGAATAAGTCAATGGCCCTACGAGCTCATTGTCAGACTAGTGGTTGGAGCTTAACAAGACAAGACCCTTTTAACAATATTACAAGAACTACAATAGAAGCTTGCTCAGCAGTTTTTGGAGGAACACAAAGCCTCCATACTAATTCATTAGATGAAGCAATAGCGTTGCCTACTGATTTCTCAGCAAAAATTGCAAGAGATACTCAATTATACCTTCAAAATGAAATTAAAATTACTAATACTATAGACCCATGGGCAGGAAGTTATTATCTAGAATCTATAACAAATGAGCTTATTAAAAAATCATGGGGTCATATTCAAGAAATTGAAAATCTTGGTGGGATGACTAAAGCAATTGAAAAAGGCATACCAAAACTTAGGATTGAACAAGCTGCAACAAAAAAGCAAGCTAAAATTGATTCAAAAGAAAGTATTATTGTTGGAGTAAATAAATTTGAAGCAGATAATGAAGATGAAATACATTATCTAGAAGTTGACAATAATAAAGTTAGAAATCAGCAAATAGAGAGAATAAAAAAAATAAAACTGCAGAGAGATAGCTCAAAAGTTAAAAAAGCATTAGATAAATTAAGAAGCGCTGCAAAAAATAAAAATAAAAATTTATTAGCTTTGGCTATTGATGCAGCAAAAGAACGAGCAACATTAGAAGAAATTAGCCTATCACTTGAAGATGTCTATGGAAGATATAAATCAGAAATAAAAACCTTTACTGGAGTGTATAAATCAAATATTAAAAATAATAAATCATTTAATCATGCTGTTAAACTTGCAAATGATTTTGCTAGTAATGATGGGAGGCGTCCTAGAATATTAGTTGCAAAAATAGGTCAAGACGGTCATGATAGAGGTGCAAAAATAGTAGCTACAGGCTATGCTGATATAGGATTTGATGTTGATATAGGTCCTCTTTTTCAAATACCTGAGGAAGTTGCAAAACAAGCTGTTGAAAATGATGTACACGTTGTAGGAATATCTACACTAGCTGGTGGTCATAAGACATTAGTTCCAAAATTAATTGAGGAGTTAAAAAGTTATGGAAGAGAAGATATTTTAATAATACTTGGAGGAGTAATTCCAAAACAAGATTATAAATCTCTTTTAAAAAATGGAGTTTCTGCAATTTTTGGTCCCGGATCTAAAATTAGTGAAACAGCTATAGAAATTCTTAATTTACTAATTAAGCAACCTTAATATTTTTAATAAATTCTGTTAACAAGTTATATTTTAAATCAAGTCAAATAATTGTACATTTATTCGAAGTTTTTTACAAAAATAGATGGCAAAAATAATTGCAATATCTAATCAAAAAGGAGGGGTTGGAAAAACAACAACAGCTGTTAATTTATCTTCTTGCTTAGCTGTATTAGAAAAAAAAGTTTTACTAATTGATCTTGACCCTCAGGCAAATGCTACCTCTTCATTAGGTGTAGAAAATGATATAATTGAAAATGGCATATATCAATTATTTGAGAAGTCATCTTCTGCTTCAGATTGTATCAATGAGACTACAATTGTCAATCTAGATATTATACCTTCTCATATTGACCTAGTTGGTATTGAAATTGAGTCTATAGATTTAATTGACAGAGAACATATATTAATGAATGCTATCAATAAGATTGAGAAAGAATATGACTATATTATAATAGACTGCCCACCTTCTCTGGGATTATTGACTATAAATGCATTAACAGCTTCAAATTCTGTGATTATTCCAATTCAATGTGAATATTTTGCCTTAGAAGGACTTGGTAAACTTTTGAATACAATAAAAAGTATTCAAAAAATACATAATAAGGATCTATCTATAGAGGGGTTGCTTCTTACTATGTATGATTCCAGGCTTAAATTATCAAATCAGATAATAAAAGAAGTTAAATTACATTTTAATGAGATGGTGTTTAAAACTATTATCCATAGAAATATAAAACTTGGCGAAGCACCTAGCTATGGAGAAAATATATTAGATTACGACGTTAGTGGTACTGGAACTAATAATTATTTAAATTTGGCAAGAGAATTGATACTAAATAATTCATAATGGCAAAGGCAACGAAAAAACAAGCATTAGGTAGAGGATTATCATCAATTCTTAATAAAGATTCAAATTCAGCTAAACCTTTAAATTTTAAGAAAAAAAAATCAATTATTGATGATATAGATATAAATCTAATAACTGTAAACCCCTACCAGCCAAGATCTAATTTCAATGAAGAATCTCTAAAAGAACTTACTGCTTCAATTAATAATATTGGGGTAATACAACCAATAACAGTAAGAAAAATAAAGAAAAATTCTTATCAATTAA
This sequence comes from Flavobacteriaceae bacterium, assembly GCA_014239895.1. GTDB lineage: Bacteria > Bacteroidota > Bacteroidia > Flavobacteriales > Flavobacteriaceae. Next base: position 2,620 of record JAAZXZ010000049.1, on the reverse strand, counting down.
TTTCGGGTGAAAGAAGATTAAAGGCATGTAAAAATTTGGAGTTTAAAAATATTCCAGCATATATAAGAACTGCCAATGATCAAGAGTCATTAGAGATGGCGCTAATTGAGAATATCCACAGACAAGATTTAGATGCAATAGAGATTGCAATTTCATATAAAAGACTTATTGATGAAATTAATTTAACACAAGAAGAATTAAGTAATAAAATTGGCAAAGACAGAACAACAATAACAAATTATCTAAGACTGTTAAGATTGAGTCCCATAATTCAAAGTGGAATAAAAGATGGTTTCATATCAATGGGACATGGAAGATCTATAATTAATATTGAAAATAAATCAGATCAAATCAAAGTTTATGAAATTATAATTTCAAAAAACCTTTCTGTAAGAAATACTGAAGAACTTGTAAAAAATTATAAAAATGATCAAGTAATAAAGAAGTCAATTGATAAACCAAAATACATTTCAGATGCAATTACCAAATTATCTGAAATATTCAAAACATCGGTAAGAGTAAATGTATCAAGAAATAATCAAGGGAAAATAATTATTCCTTTTAAGTCAGAAGCTGAATTCAAAAAAATTAATAAAAAATTAAATGATTCATAGAAGTATTATAATCATATTAATATTATTCTTTTCAACCCAAATTATTTATTGTCAAAATAATAAGAATGATGATGAAAAGAAAACTTTAGGACCTGCAAAAGCAGCATTTTATTCAGCTGTATTGCCCGGTCTAGGTCAAGTATATAATAAAAAATATTGGAAAGTACCTATAATTTATGGTGCATTAGCAGGTGGTGTTTATTATTTTAATAAAAATAATGACCTATATCACAAATATAGAGATGCATATAAAAGAAGATTGGCTGGTTTTACTGATGATGAGTTTTATGGTAACGGTACAGTACCTGCAATTTCAAATGATGGTTTAATTAGAGCTCAGAAAAGTTTAAAAAGGAACAAAGAATTGTCTATTCTTGTAACAATAGGTATATATGCCTTAAATATTATAGATGCTAATGTTGATGCTCATTTACTTCAATACAATCTTGATGAGAATCTTACCTTAAGTCCAAAATTAAATTATAATGAAATAAATTCAACATCCAATGTTTCATTATCACTAAAATTGAAATTATAAATTATATTATTTTTAACAAGTATTTATTATTAATTACTTTTCAATAACTTAATTTTGAAAAAGTCATTGATATATAATATTATATAATGGAGAATTTGCTATTTTTTTTATTAATTATTCATCTAATTCATGGATTAGGCACCTGGAAGCTATATTCTAAAGCTGGCTATAAATCATGGGAAGCATTTATACCAATTTATAGTATAATTATCTTAATTAAGATAATTAATAGGCCTAAATGGTGGATTTTCCTTTTAATACTTCCAGTGATTAATGTAATAATAATACCTGTAATATGGGTAGAATTATCAAGGAGTTATGGCAAAAATAATTATGTAGACACATTATTGTCAATTTTAACATTAGGATTCTATAACTACTATCTTAACTATTTTGTTAGTGTTGAATATATTAATAATAGAGATACTAATCCAAAAAGCTCAAATGGTGAATGGACTAGTTCATTAATATTCGCAATTGTAGCGGCAACCATAATTCATACATATTTTATCCAACCCTATACTATTCCTACATCATCATTAGAAAAAACTTTACTTGTAGGAGATTTTTTGTTTGTTAGTAAAATTAACTATGGAGCTAGAATTCCTATGACTACAATAGCTGCTCCAATGGTACATGACACACTTCCATTTCTAAAAACAAAATCATATATAAATAAAGAACAAATTCCTGTCATTTCTGAGCTTCCATATCTAAGATTCCCTGGTTATCAAAAAATAAAGAACAATGATATTGTAGTCTTCAACTGGCCTGTTGATACAATGGTTAATATGTTTTATACTGACAAGAATTATTACAAACCTATAGATAAAAAAACAAATTATGTGAAAAGAGCTGTGGGTATTGCTGGAGATACATTAGAGATAATAAATGGCTATGTTTATATTAATGGTAATAAGAATAAACTTCCTGATGAAGCTAAACTTCAATTTTCATATTTAGTTCAACCCAAAAAGAACAGGTTTAGTAAAAAGGTAATGATTAATAAATATGACATTACTGATGCATTTGGCATCATTAATCGGAAGAACACTTATAAGTTTATGGGTATGAGTGATGCTGCATTAAACAAATTTAAATATCATCCTAATGTTCAATGGATAGTTAAAGACACTCTACCAGGGGGTTATAGGGATTCAACTGTTTTTCCTCAAAATGAAAATTATAACTGGAACAATGATTTTTTTGGACCAATTTATATTCCAAAAAAAGGAAAAACAATAGAAATAAATACTAGTAATATGCCCTTGTATAAACGTGTAATAGATATATATGAAAATAATGATCTATTTGTAAAAGGAGATAAAATTTACATCAATAATAAAGAAACATCAGAATATACCTTCAAACAAAACTACTATTGGCTCATGGGAGACAATAGAGGAAATTCTCAAGATTCAAGGTCCTGGGGATTTGTACCATTTGATCACGTTGTGGGTAAACCTGT
>JAAZXZ010000050.1 GCA_014239895.1 Flavobacteriaceae bacterium | reverse complement strand
TTTAGTAAAGATATCTAAATCCTGTGTATTATCTCAAATATTAATCTTATATTAACATACATATATTTATATCTATAAACTGTAGTGGATCCAATTCAAATTTTAGGGTATTTTGGTGCATTCTTGGTTGGATTGATCCTTGGATTGATTGGTAGTGGGGGGTCAATATTGTCTTTGCCAATTCTTGTGTATATGTTTGGTATTAACCCGGTTTTAGCTACAGCATACTCTTTGTTTATTGTAGGAATTACTTCTCTTGTAGGTTCAATAAAGAATCTAAGGAATAACATGATTGATTATAATACAACATTGTTCTTTTCTGTTTCAGCAATTATTTCTGTGTATATCACTAGAAAATATCTAATACTACTTATTCCTGATATAATTTTAACAACTGATCTTATTATTCTAACAAAAGAAAAATTTATAATGCTTCTTTTTTCAACTTTAATGGTAGTTGCTGGGTTTTTTATGGTTAAGAAATCACCTAAGACAATTGTTAAAATGAGAAATATAAAAACTCTTGCACCTAGTAAGCTTATAATATTAGCAGAAGGATCTTTAATTGGGTTAATAACAGGGCTTGTAGGTGCAGGTGGTGGTTTTATTATAATACCTGTATTAGTTATTTTAACGAAGCTTAGAATGAAGCATGCTATAGCTACTTCGCTAGCAATTATATCTTTAAAATCTTTAATAGGTTTTATAGGTGATGTAGAAGTTCAAATTATTGATTGGAACTTCTTATTATTATTTTCTGCTATATCTGTTATGGGGATATATGTAGGACAATATTATAACAACAAAGTTCCTGATGACCAACTAAAGCAAGGATTTGGGCTTTTTGTTATTATTCTGTCAATTATAATTTTTGTCAAAGAAGTTATTTAGACTTTTTAAATAAGAATCCTAATGGTATAATTAGAAATAAAGCATAAATATTAAATAGCGCTCCGATTAAAGGAATTATTATCATCAAAAAAATTAAAAAATTCTTATGATTCTTTTTCACAAAAATTAATTTAATAACGTTTTTTTCATGAACTCTTTACTAAAATTAAATGATTTCTCTCTAGCCTGTGGATTTCCACCAAAATCAACACCTCTGGTAACGCACATTACAAACCCAATTTTTTGTAAAAATGGATTTGACATTGGAATATTTAGGTAATTCATCAAAACATTGCCTTTTTCATCTAATCTAAATATACAATCACTGAAATTATAAGCATTTTCATCTCTTATTACTGGAGCATCTCTGTCAAATGAATGATATGAATCTTCATATATTGTAAGGCTTATATTAGTTTTAGAGCTTAATTTATTTACTAAATCAATACAAGGAGCTGAAGGTGTCCAATTATCTAATTCACCTATTAATATATGAATAGGTGATTGAGAAAAATCTGTATTATCTGGATTAATAAAGCATGGAGGATAATATGCTAAATGAGAAGCAAATGACAATTCTTTATTAATTGCCTCTTTAAGTGGTAGCCAAGCAGAGAATAAAGTGACTCCTCCTCCAAGGCTCCATCCAGTAATTGAAACTTTGTTCTTATCAATTCTTGGATGTTCTGCTAATACTTCAAAAGCTCTATAAGCATCAAGTATCATTGCAGCCATAGTTATTTCATTTTGCGTCCCTACTGTTGAGGTAATGCTTCTGCTTTTAAAACTATTTAGTTCAAAAGTTGCTATACCCATTTCTTGATACATTTCTAAGTATTTATAATGATGTTCTCCCCATCCGAGGCTTCCTGCAACACCAATAATCAAAGGGTATTTTTTTCCATCACCTATTGAATCCTGCGGAATAACTAGTTCACCAAATACTTTTTGTTTTTCTTGGTTTTCTAAGTCTGTAATAATATCATTAAATGAATATGGATTTGCACTTTCAAAATGTATTTTTTCAATTGTAAATTGTGCCTGTAGATTAAAAACAAGTAGACAAAAAGCAATTAACAGATATAGCTTCTTCAAAATATAATGGATAATTAAATATAAATTTACAAAAATAAATGCTTGTTATTCCTTTTTTATTATATACATTTGCATTCAAAATTATACAAAAATTATATTCAATGACAGGAACAGTTAAATTTTTCAACGAATCCAAAGGATATGGCTTTATCACTAATGATGAAACAGAACAAGATATATTTGTTCATGTTACAGCATTAAATGGAATTACAATTCAAGAAGGCGATAAAGTTAATTTCTCTGAAGGTGAAGGAAAAAAAGGTAAGGCTGCTATAGATATCACTCTAGCTTAGTTTAGATACTTTATTACTCCCATATTATTTCTTTAAAATAAGAATTCTCTATAATCATAGTTTTATTAATATGATTATACACACTTTCTTTGGCTAATTTTTGTGAGAACCATCACAAAAAGGAAGTCTTTTAGATTTTGTGCATCTGCATAGGGAAAATCTTGATTTATGCTCTATTTCATTACCTTCTTTATCTAAAAGAACAACATCACCATTAATAGAAATTGGTCCATTTGGGCTTATAGTAATAATAGGACGATTATCTGACATTTCTCCAATATATAAAATTATATTCAGTTTAGTTAATTACTACTGATAATTGACTTGAAATTCTCAGGATCAGTATTACCTTCAGTGTTAATAAATAAGATCTTAGATTTTGAGTTTAATCCAATATGTTCTCTTAGGACATTAAACTTATTAACTTCTAAGCATTTAATTAGCCCACCTAATCCAGCTGCGCCAGATTCACCTGATATTACTCTCTCATCATCCTTAATTGGATAATAAAGGGTTCTAATCGCTTTTTTAGCATATTCATCTGAAATACTTATAGCTGCATCACACCCGTTTTTAATAATCTCCCAACCACTCATAGAAGGTATTCCACAATTAAGCCCTGCCATTATAGTATTTAAGTTTCCTTTTGGAGTTATTCTTTTATTAGATAATAACGACTGAAGCACACCTGAAGATTCATCTGGTTCAACCAATACAATTTTAGGTTTCTTCTTAAAGTACCTATTTATATAATACCAAATACATGTAGCAGGCCAGCTTCCGACACCACATTGAAGAAATATAATATCAATGTCTGGATTGTTTAAAGTATTAATAGAATCTTCCATCTCGCGTAAATGAGTTAAATATCCTGACATAATATAGGCAGGTATTTCTTCATAATTAATCCAAGAAGTATCTTGGATTAATGTCCAATTCATTTTTTTGCTAATATTTGAAGCATACTGGCAGGTATCCTCATAATTTAAGTCTAATTGTATAACTTCTGAGCCATGATCGGCAATAGCCTTAATTCTAGCATCAGTTGTTTGTTTTGGAACATAAATGACAGCCTTTTTATTATGTTTTGCAGCTGACCATGCTACTGCTCTTCCATGATTCCCATCTGTAGCAGTACAAAAAACAGAAATATTTGGATATAAGCTTAATGCTTTATGGACTGCATATGAAGCTCCTAGACCTTTAAAAGCATTTAAGTTAAATCTCTTAGACTCATCCTTTACATATATTTTACCTACATTCAATTCTCTAGAGAGATTTTTTAAGTCATATAGCGGAGTTTCCGCATATTCCTCTAAAGTTTTATGATATTCTAATGAATTACTTTTTAAAAGAATATCATTAGTTAAACTATTTTTTAATCTATTATCAGGAAAATTTAAAAAAATCTCATTCATTTTTTTATTTAAATAAAAGAGTTGGCGTGTTTTTGATGTATTCTTGATAGCTCTCTAGATGCCCCCACTTTCTTTTCCCTCTAGCCTCTAAAAGTCGTACTCCACTAACATAAACTAATAACAAATAAGTAAAAACGGGAGAAATTAATGTTATTAGTTGAAGTCCTGACAATGAAGAAAAAGACATTATTGCAACTCCTGTCCATAAAGTAATTTCTCCTAAATAGTTTGGATGTCTTGAATAAGACCATAACCCTGTGGATATAAATTTATTTTTATTATTAGGATTGTTTTTAAATTTAGTTTTTTGGTTATCGGCAATTATTTCTATTAAGAATCCTAAAATAAAAGTAATTGCTCCTACAAAAAATAATGTATTCACTATTATTCCTTCAGAGGTTGACATGGCAGTAATAGCGCATGCTGAGCAGATAGAGACCCACATTCCTTGTAGTGTCCAAGTCATAAAAAACCTTGTTGGTGAAGGCTTAATATCTCTAAATCTTTTATCCTCACCTGCTTTTTGAATTCTAAAAAATAAAAAGCTTCC
>JAAZXZ010000111.1 GCA_014239895.1 Flavobacteriaceae bacterium | reverse complement strand
TAAAATCTGAGCTTAAATCTGATAAAGTAATTTTGGGTTTATCTGGTGGAGTCGATTCAACTGTAGCTGCAGTATTATTAAACAGAGCAATTGGAGATAATTTACATTGCATTTTTGTGAATAATGGCCTTTTAAGAAAAAAGGAATTTGAAGATGTTTTAGATCAATATAATGGAATGAATCTAAATGTCAAAGGCGTAGATTATTCCTCTAATTTTTATCAAGCTCTAAAAGGCATAGAAGACCCTGAATTAAAGAGGAAACAAATAGGGAAGGTGTTTATTGATGCTTTTAATTTTGAGTCTAAAAAAATTAAAAATGTTAAGTGGTTAGCTCAAGGAACAATTTATCCTGATGTTATTGAAAGTATATCAGCTACTGGCGGCCCTTCAGCTACTATTAAAAGTCATCACAATGTTGGAGGATTGCCAAGCTATATGAAATTAAGAGTTGTAGAGCCATTAAAATTATTATTTAAAGATGAGGTGCGTAAGGTAGGTAGTTATCTAAAAATTGATCCAGAAATATTAGGAAGACATCCTTTTCCAGGACCAGGACTTGGGATTAGAATTTTAGGTGAAATAAATTCTGAAAAAGTTAAAATATTACAAGAAGTTGATAGCATTTTTATTAATTCATTAAAAAAAGAAAGATTATATGATAAGGTTTGGCAGGCTGGAGCAATGTTATTACCTATAAAAAGTGTAGGAGTAATGGGAGATGAGAGAACTTATGAAAGATGTGTTGTTTTAAGAGCTGTTGAAAGTACTGATGGAATGACTGCAGATTGGGTTAATTTGCCTTATGATTTTCTTCAAAATGTTTCAAATAAAATAATTAATAGGGTTAAGGGTGTAAACAGAGTTGTTTACGATATAAGCTCAAAACCACCAGCAACTATAGAATGGGAATAAGAAATTTAAATAGGGGAATATTTTTCTTTTTAATTGCATTTATGTTTGTGAATTATACTCAATCGCAAACAGACTTTATAATCCATAAGGTTAGAAAAAATCAAGATATAGAGATAATTGCAATGATTTATGAAGTTGATGTAAATAGTATTTTAAAATTTAACCCAAACACAGAAATAAAAAAAGGCGTTAAATTAAAGATTCCTAGAATATTTAATGAAAGCAAAGAAGAATTAAACATACCTGAAATTCAAAACATAACTAAGAGTGAAGCTAATTTAAATTATGAATCATTAATTGAAAATATTACTGATTATAAAAAAAAGAAAATTGCAGTTATGTTACCATTTAGAACTAAAAATATAAATTTTGATTCTATAAAAGATTCAAGAGAAATTATCAAAAATGATAAGCTTTTAAACATATCACTTGATTTTTTGTTTGGAATTGAAATGGCACTTGATTCATTTTCAAAATTTGAAATTGATGTTGAAGTTAAAATTTTTGATACAGGTGCAGATAAGAATATAGTTCATGAGTTAATTAATAATAATGATTTTTCCAATTATGATTTAATAATTGGGCCTTTAACTAATGATGCCTTTAATTATGTTTCCAGATCAATAAACAATTCCAATGTAAAAATTGTTTCACCATTAAGTAAGACCGATTTAGATAATGAAAACATTATACATACAATACCTAGTGATGATCTGCTATTTGAAAAAATGATTTCATACGCTAAAAAGGACACAATTCCTTCTGAAAAATTTATAATTGCTGATTCTTATAATAAAATTATTAGTGATAAAATAAAGAAAATATTTCCAGATGCACATCAATTTTTTTCTAGAATTAATGATTCTGGAATTGATACGAGAACAATGGTCTATGACAGCTTAGATTCGACTTTTGTTAAAGGCAGAAATATGGTATTTTTAGAGACTAAAGATCAAGGTTTTGTTTCTAATATAACAAGCATCTTAAATTCATTTGTAAATGATTCAACAGAAATAATTTTGAAAACTACAAACAAGAATAGAGCTTTTGAAGGAGTTAATATCTCTAATTACTATATGTCAAATTTAAATTTTCATTATCCTTCTATAAATAGATCAATTGTAGGTAATGATCAGGATGAATTCATAAAAAAATACAACTCTAGGTATAATTCTTTTCCAACAAAGTATGCTATAAGAGGTCATGATTTAGTTCTAGACTTATTAATTAGATTAAGTTGTGGGGAATTAGATAATAATAACTTAAACTTAGTTGAATCAGAATATATAGAAAATAAGTTCAAATATGTTAAAGATAAGAATGGAGTATATAAGAATAGTTCGGCTTATATAATGAAATTTGAAGATTTGAAGTTGGTAGAAATTGAATGATATGCTATCTCTATATATTTTTTAAATGATTCTTGATATTTACAAAGATATTTAATCAAATTCATTAAATTTGTTTGCGTTTATAACGCACAATGTCATATAACACTAAATTTATTTTTGTTACAGGTGGTGTTTCTTCTTCATTAGGTAAAGGAATAGTCGCAGCATCTCTTGCCAAGTTACTTCAGGCTCAAGGCTATAGAGTTACAATTCAGAAATTAGACCCATACATCAACATAGATCCTGGGACTTTGAATCCGTATGAACATGGAGAGTGCTATGTTACAAATGATGGGGCAGAAACAGATTTAGATTTAGGTCATTACGAGAGGTTTTTAAATGTAGCAACTTCACAGGCAAATAATATTACAACTGGAAGGATATATCAAAGTGTAATTAATAAAGAGAGAAAAGGTGAATATTTAGGAAAAACTGTACAAGTAATTCCTCATATAACTGATGAAATTAAAGAGAGTATTCAATATCTAGCTAATAATAATGAATATGATATAATTATAACAGAAATTGGAGGAACTGTTGGCGATATTGAATCCTTACCATATATAGAATCTTTAAGACAGATGAAATGGGAAATGGGTGAGAATAATGTAGTAGCTATTCATTTGACCTTGATTCCTTATCTTTCTGCAGCTAAGGAGCTAAAAACAAAACCAACTCAGCATAGTGTTAAAACATTAATGGAAAGTGGAGTACAGGCAGATGTTTTAGTTTGTAGGACTGAACATGAAATAAGTGATAGTATAAGAGATAAATTAGCAAGATTTTGTAATGTTGATACTGATTGTGTAATTCAATCTTTGGATGTTAAAACAATATATGATGTCCCTAATCATATGTTAAGTGAGGGATTAGATAAGGTGGTTTTAAAAAAATTAGGTTTAAAGTCTTCAAAGCCTGATTTAAGCTCTTGGAATCAATTTTTAAATAAATATAAGCATCCAAAAAGAGCTGTAAGAATTGCCCTAATTGGGAAATATATAGAATTGCAGGATTCTTACAAATCAATTTTAGAATCTTTTATACATTCAGGAGCAGTTAATGAAGTTAGAGTAGAAGTAATTCCAATACATTCTGAACATATAAATAAAGATAATATAGCTGAAAAACTAGAAAATTTTAATGGAGTTTTAGTTGCTCCAGGGTTTGGAGGAAGAGGTATCGAGGGTAAAATTGAATCGATAAAACATGTTAGATTAAACAATATCCCTTTTTTTGGAATATGTCTAGGCATGCAAATGGCTGTTATAGAATTTTCTAGAAATATATTAAAACTAGATGATGCTAATTCAACTGAAATGGATTTAAAAACTAAATATCCAGTAATAGATATAATGGATGATCAAAAGAAGATTATTAATAAGGGCGGAACTATGAGACTGGGATCTTGGGAATGTAAGCTAAAGAAAAACAGTCTTGTATCTAAAATTTATAATTGTGATATTATTCATGAAAGACATAGGCATAGATATGAATTCAATAGTGAGTATTTTAAAGATATAGAAGAAAATGGTATGTTTGCTACAGGTATTAATAGTGATACTGGGCTAGTTGAGATAATAGAATTAAAAAATCATCCATGGTTTGTAGGAGTTCAATTCCATCCTGAATATAAAAGTACAGTTCTATCACCCCATCCTCTATTTGTTTCATTTATTGCAGCAGCTACAAAACATTCTAATAATTAACTGAATAATATGCAAGAAAATAATGTTGATATTAAGGGAATTATAGGGTTCATACTTATTGGAGTGTTATTGATGTTTTGGGTCTGGAGAAATCCACCAGAACAAGCTGAAATTATAGAGCAGGAAAATCAGCAGACTGAAATAGAGGAAAACTCAAAAGATAAAGAAAATATTAATGAAAATTTTTCTATAGAAGACATTAAGAATGATCTATTT
>JAAZXZ010000068.1 GCA_014239895.1 Flavobacteriaceae bacterium | reverse complement strand
GATCTATAGCAATTTTCATTTAGGTTGGTCTTTTTTATTTCATTAAATCCACCTGCAATATTAATTAAATTATTAAATCCATTTGCTTTAAGAATGGATATAGCTATTACAGATCTATATCCTCCGGCACAATGAACATATGATTTCTCATTAGTATTAATAAGATCTAAATTTTCATAAATCTCAGCTAATGGAGAATTTATTGAACTTTCTATGTGTTGAGTTTCAAATTCAGATTCTTTTCTTACATCTAAAATATTAACCTTATTTAGCTTTAGCATTTCAACAAAATTACTTGCTGAAATGGATTCTAGATCAGAAGTAGGGTTACCACTCTTTTCCCAAGTAGAAATTCCTCCATCTAGATATCCTAAACAATTATCACATCCAACTCTTGCAAGCCTTGTAATAGCTTCTTCCTCTTTACCTTTTTCTACAATTAGAATAATTGATTGATGAACATCTTTTATTATAGTACCAACCCATGTTGCAAAACTTCCATTTAAACCAACAAATAATGAATTTGGAATATGTTTTTTTATGAATTCATTTTGATGTCTAACATCTATGACTAAACTATTTTTTGAAACCATATGATTCTTAAATTCATCGATGGTTAGTGCTTTATTTGATTTGACAAGAACATCGTCGAAATTGTTATACCCATTCTTGTTTAAAAGTGCATTTTGTCTAAAGTAACTTGGAGGCGGAGGCATACCTTCTAATAGTTCCCCAATAAACTCCGCTTTGGTCATATCATCTCTAAGTGCATAGTTTGATTTTCTTTGTTCACCCAAAGTACTAAATGTTTCATCAGACATATTTTTTCCACATGCAGAACCAGCTCCATGTGCAGGATAGATTAATACATTATCCTCAAGCGTCATTATTTTATTTCTGAGTGAATCATATAGGTTTCCTGCTAATTCTTCTTTAGTTATATTATTTGTAATTGCAAGATCAGGTCTTCCTACATCTCCAATAAACAATGTATCTCCAGTAAAAATGGCATGATTATTACCATCTTCATTAATTAATAAGTATGTTGTAGACTCAGGAGTATGGCCTGGAGTATGAATGGCTCTAATTTTTATTTTACCTACTATAAATTCCTCTTGATCTTTTGCTATATGACATGGATAATCTGTTTTAGCTCCCGGGCCAAATACTATTGTAGAATTTGTTTTTCTAGCTAAATCAACATGACCAGAAACAAAATCAGCATGAAAGTGCGTTTCAAAAACATATTTTATTTTGACTTTGTCATTTTCAGCTTTATCAACATATTGCTGGCTTTCTCTTAAAGGATCAATAATTGCTGCCTCTCCTTCAGAGGAAATATAATATGCTCCTTGAGCTAGACAGCTGGTATATAGTTGTTCAATTTTCATTTACCATAGTTTAAACAAAGATAAATACTATTTTCTAAAAATTATGAATCTCTAATTCTAGAATAGTATCTATAGGGTTTTTTTTATTGTTTGGCACCTTAAGAAGTAGTCCAGATTCATTTTTAATATAATCAACTTTCTCTGTTGATTTATAGTATGAAATGTTTTTAATTCTGGGATTAAAATTTTCAATAAAGAACGTTTCTTTGTTTGAATCAAGAATATGAATAAACACTTTATTCCCTTTTTGTGTTGAGGCTATTTCATCTGAAGGATCAATTGGTCCTCTTTTCGTTTTATAGATGGTTTCACCGTTATTTTTTATCCAGATGCCAATTTCCTTTAATGAATTTATATGCTCTTTCTGTATTCTTCCATTTGGCATAGGCCCTACATTAAGAAGAAGATTACTTCCATATCCTGCTGATTTAATTAGATACTGAATAAGTTCTTTTTTTGACTTATGCTTTCTGTCTTTAAGGTTAAATCCCCATGATCCATTTATAGTTTCACAGACCTCTAAAGGTAAATTTCCTATATCATTTTCAGAAGTTGCAAATGATTTTGTACTCTTCCCTGGAAGATCCTTTTCAAACATTTGAAAATCTTCACCAGCATTTGGAGCTATATGATGATTGCTTCCTATTAAGGCTTGTGGTTGTAGTTCATGAATTAATCTGTAAACTTCATCTAATTTAAAATCCATCATTTTTTTTCCGAATCTTTTTCCATCCCATTCCATTTGATCCCATTCTCCATCAAACCAAATACCCCCAATTTCCCCGTAATTTGTTAATAATTCTGTCAGTTGAGATTTCATAAACTCTATGTAATCGTCCCAATTCCCAGTTCCTCTTCCTGATATACCATTTCCAGTCCTTCCACGAGGATAGTAATCATCTCTAAACCAATCTAGCTGTGAATAATAGAAAAACAATTTTAATCCATGCTTTTTGCAAGCATTAGAAAGCATTTTTAAAACATCTTTGCCATAAGGAGTTTTTTCTACAATATTGTAGTTAGATGCTTTAGAATCAAACATAGAAAACCCATCATGATGACGACTTGTAATGGTTATATACTTCATGCCTGCATTTTTTGCCATTAATACCCATTCTTCAGCATCAAAATAAACAGGATTAAAGAATGATGGGAGTTTTTTGTATTCATTTATAGAAATGTTTTGATTGTTCATAACCCATTCTCCATCCCCAAGAACACTATAAACACCCCAATGAATAAATAATCCAAATCTAGCTTCTTGGAACCATTTTCTTGCCTCCAAGTTTTCTTTTGTTGGAATGTAAGTTTGCGAAAAAATATTTTGAGTGAATACAATAAGTATTAGTATGATAATTTTTTTCATATAATATAAATTTATAAAATTAACCATATAGAAAGGCCTCCAATAATTAATCCCTCTAAGTACGAAAGCCAAAGTGCATTAAATGTGCTTATTTTAAGTTCAGACAAAATATTATCCACTTTTTCTCTGTATTGAAGACTGAAAATAAAGAAGATAAATACGATTAAGAAATATATAGTTAGAATTAAGGAGATCATTTTTTTATTTTAAAATTATTCTAATACAAAATTAAAATTATTATTGAGATTTAAACTTTTGTTATCTTTGGAAAAAATTTTTAACATGTATTCAGTTGAATTTGATACTAATATAATTAAAGGAGTTGAGTCAATAGACATTGATTTATTGAATCCTCACGAAAAAATTATTAAAAAAAAGAAAACTAGATTAACCAAGTTCATAAAATCATTTGATGAATACTACATAATTTCTTCCATATTGTGTTGTCATAAAACTCATGTAATAATTGATGGGCACCACAGATATTTTGCCTTGAAGGAATTGGGTTTTAAGAAAGTTCCAGTCACCAAAATTGACTATTCTTCTGATTTAATTAGTACCGGGGTAGGTGGTAATGGAATTCCAAAAGATGAAATAATTAGTAAAGGAGTTTCTAATGAATTATTTGAACCTAAAAGTACTCAGCATTTAATTTATTGCAGTAGATCAAAAGCTTGGAATCCTATCATATTGTTATCTACAATGTTTAAGATTGACACTAAGAATTAATTTCATAAATTTACAGGTAAATTATAACTTGTTATTATGATATTATCAACTACAGAGACATTACCCAACAGAGAAATTAATGAAGTAAAGGGAATAGCTAGAGGATCTACTGTTCGAACTAGAAATATTGGAAGGGACATCCTTGCTGGATTTAAAAATTTAGTTGGAGGAGAAATTGAAGAATACACTAAACTTCAGGCTGATGCCAGAGAACAGGCTCTTCAAAGAATGAAGGATGATGCAGCTAAATATGGCGCAGATGCCATTGTAAATGTTAGGTTTACGACCTCAGTTATAACACAGGCAGCCTCAGAGGTACTAGCCTATGGTACTGCAGTAACTCTTAAATAATTAAGATATGTGGAATTTAATTATTTGGGGTATAGCTTTAGTATTATTAATTATAGTAATAATTAATAGATTCAAACAAAAAGATGCTGAAGATTTTGACGATAGAAATAACTAAAATATAGATTTATGGAAACATATAAATGTAATAATTGCGGGATGTCTGTAAATGCAAGTTGTGCAAAATGTAATCAACCTCTTGTAAATGG
>JAAZXZ010000047.1 GCA_014239895.1 Flavobacteriaceae bacterium | reverse complement strand
TTTTTCTTAAAAGGCCATTATTCACAAAAATGCAATGTAAATTATCTCCAATTGCTCTGTTTAATAATACTGCAGCTACAGTTGAATCGACTCCACCAGATAAACCCAAAATTACTTTATCAGATTTAAGCTCAGATTTTAGGAATGAGACTGTTTGATCAATAAATGAGTCAGGTGTCCAATCCTGTTTTAATTTTGAAATTTTTAAAAGAAAATTCTCTAATATTTTTTTTCCATCTGTTGTGTGATATACTTCAGGATGAAATTGAAGTCCATAAATGTCTTTTTCATTAATTCTAAATGCCGCATTCTCAACATCGGAAGTACTTGCTAACAAAGTAGAATTATTTGGAAGTTTTTTAATTGTGTCCCCATGACTCATCCATACCTGACTTCCCTTGCTAATATTATCAAATATGCAATTATCATTATTAATATACTCTAAATTTGCCCTTCCATACTCTCTTATATTGGAAGCTAAAACTAAACCACCTTTTTCATTTGCTATCAACTGAGCTCCATAACAAACGGCAAGAATTGGTTTTGTGCTTATTATTAAATCAAGATCTATCCTGGGTGCATTTTTGTCTCTTACAGAGAATGGGCTGCCTGATAAAATTATTGCCTTAAATCTATTTAAATCGGAAGGGATTTTGTTAAATGGATGTATTTCTGAATATATATTTAACTCTCTTACTCTTCTAGCAATCAATTGAGTATACTGAGATCCAAAATCAATAATTAATACATTATTTTCCATGCGTAAAAATAGAAATAGATTTTATAAAATAAAAAGAATAGAATTATAATATTTAGCTAATTTCAATTACTGAAAATCTTCTATTTAAAGGCCTAATATTTTTCTTTAATATATCCATAATATTATATCCGTATTCACAATAAAATTCTGAAAAGTTAACTGTTCTTTCTTGTAAGGTGTTATTCGGAAATAATTCATTCCTTAATTCTGTAATTCTTGATATTTGATCTGAAAAACTTTTCTTTTGAGCATTTAATAGTTTTTTCTCCAAATTATCAATTCCATCTAATTGTTTTTTCTCTTGTGCCTTAACTGCTCCAGTAAAAGAGTAATCTGTTTTAGAGGCAATATCAAATAAATATTTAAACTGATTCTTTAGAATATTTTTTAATTCTGAGAAATCTATATTTAATTCCGAAAATTCATTAGTTTTTATCGTTGTTAATTTATTTAGATCTAAAAAAATATCTTCAATATCAATATTTAATTTTTTTAATTTTTTTATCTCCCTCGAAGAAATTAATAAAATAGAATTTCTATTTAATACGATTGGGAAAGTTATTTTAAAACTCTCAAAAGATTTTTTTAGTTGAAGCCAATAAGCAATCTCTGCTGGTCCACCAATATAGCATAAATTTGGCAACAAATATTCTTGATACATTGTTCTAAATAAAACATTTGGCGAAAATTTTTCAGGATTATTTTCAATTGCATCTGCAATATGTTTTTGTTCTAATTTATTTTTACTTCCTTCAATCAAGAAATGATTCCTTTTCTTTATAATTCTTTTTCTTTCATTCTTTTCAATATAAAATAAGTTGACATCTCTAGTATGTGCTTGAACTTTATAATCTAATTCCTCTAATTTTTTTAGAGTTGATAATGATGATTTTTTTATAGAGCTATCCTTAACTTCTTTCTTTATAAAATCTTTGAAAGAATTTTTTAAATCTTTATGATTTGCATCTATAATTAATAAGTTATATTTTCTAAATAACAAATGAACAAAATTTCTTGTAGCATCTGATAAACAATCAGATTTTAAATATGTATTTTTAAACAAACTAATTAATTCCGTTGAATTTTTATTGTTTGGAAAAATTCTTTTTAATTCTTCTATGACTGTATTTAATTCACTGGTTAAAAATTTACCAACAACACCTGTCTGATCACTCCCCCATTCAATTTTGGAGTTTTCAAAGTTAAAATGGTTAATCTCTTTAAAATCATGATCTTCAGTTGCCATCCAGTAAACAGGTATAAAATTAAATTTTGGATACTTCTGAGTTAATTCATCACATAAATTAATTGTAGTAAATATTTTATAAAGAAAATAAATAGGTCCTGTAAATAAATTTAACTGATGGCCAGTTGTTATAGTAAATGTATTGTTTTTCTTAATTGATTCTAACATTGATGTAAATTCATTAGAACAATTAACCCCTTTATATTGCTGTTTAATTACATTATATAGGATTTCTCTATTTTGGTTTTTATAATTTCTTTTTTTTTGGTCAATTTGATTTTTAAAATTATCAATTGAAGGATATTGATTGTAAAAGCTTTTTAGTTTTGGTTCATTATTCATGTAATCACAAAAAAGTGGACTAAAGCATGATGTTTCTTTATAATTGATTTCTTTTACTAACATTTATAAAGTAAATATAATTAGTTTTATTTATATATTTGTTTCCTTGACTAAAACTAAACTTACTTATGAGACTAATCTATAACTCTATCATTTTATTCCTATTTATTAATATTCAAGTTTTTTCTCAAAATATTCAATCTCCAAGTGAACATCTTGGATATGAGATAGGAACTCAATTTTCTAGACACAGCCAAGTAATAGACTATTTTGACTACGTTTCAAATGAATTGCCAGATAATATGAAAATGGAGAAATATGGAGAAACCTATGAAAGAAGACCTCTTTATTTAGCATATATTTCATCAAAAGAGAATATTAAAAATATTGATCTAATAAGAAAAAATAATTTAAGTAATACTGGAATTATTAAAAAGGAAATAAATTCTAGTATAGATAAAGATATAGCCATTGTTTGGCTAAGCTATAATGTTCATGGAAATGAATCATCATCAACTGAGGCTTCTATGAAAACCCTTTATCTTCTTTTAACTAAAAATTCGAATTTACTTGATAATACTATTGTTATCATTGACCCATGTGTAAACCCAGATGGTAGAGACAGGTATGCAAACTGGTATAATCAAACTGTAACAATACCTTATAATACAAACTCTAAGTCTAGAGAACATGATGAGCCTTGGCCAGGAGGTAGAGCAAATCATTATTTGTATGATTTAAATAGAGATTGGGCTTGGATAACTCAAACCGAATCAAAATCAAGATTAAAAATATATAATAAATGGCTTCCTCATGTTCATGTAGACTATCATGAACAGGGAATTGATAATCCTTACTATTTTGCACCAGCAGTTGAGCCCTATCATGAAATTATAACTAAATGGCAGCGTGATTTTCAAAAAGAAATCGGAAAAAATAATGCAAAATATTTTGACAAAAATGGATGGCTATATTTTACAAAAGAAACATTTGATCTTCTTTATCCAAGCTATGGAGATACTTATCCAACATATTTAGGAGCTATTGGAATGACATATGAAAAAGCAGGTGGAGG
>JAAZXZ010000154.1 GCA_014239895.1 Flavobacteriaceae bacterium | reverse complement strand
TGATGTCAAGAGTGGAATTACTATTACTTGCAGTGGTTTTTATAGTTCACAAGGAAGATCGATAAGGTTGAATAATTCATATAATAATCACCTTGACAAATTAAAAAAGATCTATTATGACAATCATAATGCGACAAACCTTGAAATGGAGACTGCAATTATATACGGTATGTCTAATTTACTTGGTCATAAAGCTATTTCTTTAAATGCAATACTTGCCAATAGAGAACTAGAAGAATATAGTACTAATCCTGATAAAACAATTGAGAATTTAATAGACTATGTTCTTAAAAGGATATAATCACCATAGAACTTTAGGGATGTTATTTATTTCAAAATAATTATTTGCTCTACTAAAATGTTTATTCCCAAACCATAAACCCTTATTAGCACTTAAAGGTGAAGGATGTCCAGATTTTAATATTAAATGTTTACTTTCATCTATCAACTTCCCTTTACTTTTAGCATAATTTCCCCATAACATAAAGACAATATTCTTTTTTTTAGTAGATATAATTTCTATTATTTTGTCAGTAAATAGTTCCCATCCATGATTTTGATGACTTCCAGGTGAATTTTCTCTTACAGTAAGCGTTGAATTTAAAAGCAAAACCCCTTGACTTGCCCAACATCTTAAATCTCCACTATTTGGATATAAAATCCCTAAATCATTACTTATTTCCTTAAATATGTTAACAAGAGATGGTGGGTGTTTAATTCCTTTTGGTACAGAGAAACAATAACCATGAGCTTGCCCATTGCCATGATAAGGATCTTGACCAATAATTACTAATTTCAACTTATCTAGCGGGCAGTCATCGAGAGCTGAAAATATATGATTTCCTGGAGGATAGCATACATGTTTCTGATATTCCTCTTTTACAAAAGCTGTTAATTTTAAGAAGTAGGGTTCGTTAAATGTATTTTCTAATTCTCTTTTCCAAGAAGAATCTAGTTTAACATTCATTTCTTTTTAATGAATTTATTCACCAACATTGATACTGTTGCATCACCAGAAATATTAACTACTGTTCTACACATGTCTAAAGGTCTGTCAACAGCAAAAATTAGTGCTAATCCAGCTTCTGGTATGCCTGCTTGTGATAACACAATAACCAAAACAATAATTCCTGCACTAGGAACAGCAGCAGCACCAATAGAGGCAAGTGTTGCTGTTAAGATAATTCCAAGTTGTGCCCCTAGTGAAAGATCTAACCCAAATGTTTGTGCAATAAAGACAGCTGCAATAGCTTGATACAATGCCGTACCATCCATATTTATAGTAGCACCTATTGGAAGAACAAAGCTAGAAACCTCTTCTTTTACACCTAAATGGTTATGAACTCTGTCCATAGTAACAGGCAATGTTGCAGCACTAGAACTTGTTGAAAAAGCTACTAATTGTGCTGGAAGAATACCCTTTAAAAAGTAATTAGGGCTCTTTCTAGTAAAGATTTTAACTATTATAAGGTATAGCACAATTAAAATTGCTAGTCCTAAAACAAGAGTAAGAGAATATAATAAAAGACTTTTGAGTAGGTCCCATTTTGGGGCCTCTACAATTAATGTTGCCAGTAATGCAAATACACCATAAGGAGCGCACAACATTATTAAATCAATTATTTTTAAAATAACATCATTAAATGAATCAAAAAAGTCTTTAATTGGCCTTGATTTTTTTTCGGGTATTAATATCATTGCTATACCAAATAATATTGAGAAAAATATTACTTGAAGCATGTTTTTATTATCTGATGCTGCGGATACAATATTTGATGGTACAACATCAATAAGTGCTTGAAGAGGTCCTGAATTCTTTGTGTCTTCAGCCACTGCCCTCTTTTGATCTGCATCACTTTCATATGCATTTATTAATTCTATCCTTGTTTCATCAGAAATCGAGTTTCCAGGTTTTATAACATTGACTACAATTAATCCAATACTTACTGCTATTAACGTTGTTATCATATAAATTGCAATTGTAGCGCCACCCATTCTTGACAATTTTGTAATATCTTTTAAATCTGAAATCCCTTTTATAAGAGAAGCCAGAATCAAAGGAATAGCTATAAGTTTTAGAGAGTTAATAAAGATTGTTCCAAAAGGTTTTATCCAGTCAGATATAAACCCTTTTCCAAATTCAAAGTTTGCCATAATGAGCCCAAAACCAACTCCTAAAGCCATCCCTATCAATATTTTCCAATGTAATGCTAGATTCTTCATAAGTGAAAGACTAAAAATAGGGTAATATAATTAGAAGTAAAAATTAATTAAATTGGAATATGTATTTTTAATGAAAATTATAATAGTGTATTCTAAAATATCATCAAAAGACGTTAATTACTTTAAATCTGTTGTTGGTGATAATTATGTATTTACGACAGACAGCATAATTGAAGAATATTCTCATGATGAAACTGAAGATTTATCCTTTCTCCCAGAAGTAGTTATTAAGCCTAAAAAAGCTAAAGAAATATCAGAAATACTAATCCATTGCAATAAAAATCAAATTCCAGTTACTCCATGTGGGGCTAGAACAGGATTAAGCGGAGGTTCACTTCCGATTTATGGAGGGGTTGTTTTAAGTACAGAACGTTTAGACAAAATAATAGAAATTGACACTAATAATTTACAAGCAAAGGTTGAGCCTGGTGTAATAAACCAAGTTTTTAAAGATGCAGCTCAAGAGAAAGGTCTGTTTTACCCCCCTGATCCTGCTAGTCAAGGTAGTTGTTTTTTAGGAGGTAATCTTGCAGAAAATGCAGGAGGACCGAAAGCACTGAAATATGGAGTTACAAAAGATTATGTATTAAATCTAGAGGTAGTTTTACCAACAGGAGAAATTATATGGACTGGAGCTAATGTTTTGAAAAATTCTACTGGATATAACTTAACTCAACTTCTTGTTGGAAGTGAAGGTACTTTAGGAATTATAACTTGTATTGTATTTAAACTTATCCCCTTGCCTCAAAAATCTATTACCCTGCTTATACCGTTCAAATCTGCAGAAGATGCATGTAAAGCTGTCTCTTTAGTCTTTATGGCAGGAATTACCCCTTGTGCACTTGAATTTATAGAAAGAGACGCTATAGATTGGGCTTTAAAATATTCTGATGTTAAATTAGATATAGAAGATGATGTTGATGCTCACTTATTAGTTGAAGTTGATGGTAATGATATTGAAGCGCTATACGTAGATTGCGAAAATATTCAAGAAGTGGTTTCACAATTTGAATGTGGAGAGATAACTTTAGCAGATAATGATTCTCATAAGGATATGCTATGGAAATTAAGAAGAAGTGTTGCTGAAGCAGTAAAATCTAACTCTGTATATAAAGAAGAAGATACTGTTGTTCCTAGAGCAGAATTACCAAAACTATTAAAAGGAGTAAAAGAGATTGGTAAAAATTACGGCTTTAGTTCTGTATGCTATGGACATGCAGGAGATGGAAACCTTCATATAAATATTATAAAAGGAGAAATGAGTGATGAAAAATGGAATAACGATTTAACAAAAGCAATTAAAGAAATATTTAAGTTAACTGTAAGCTTAGGTGGTACTATATCTGGAGAACATGGTATAGGATATGTGCAAAAAGATTATATTGATATAGCCTTTTCTAAAAAAGAAATTGATTTACAGAAGCAGATTAAAAATATATTTGATCCAAATAATATTCTTAATCCAGGTAAGATTTTTAACTAAAAACATGATAGAAGCAGAAAGTATAAGCAAATTAATTCCTGTTTTAGTAGTATTAATTCTTGGAATTATTGAATCTCTTGGGGGATTATATTTTGATGATAAAAGATCAAAAAATGACCTCACAATTGAATTAGTATGTTTAACTATACTTCCAACATTAATTCAACCTGCTATTTTAGCTTTTGTTATATTTTTAATGGGTTTATGGTTTCCTTTTTACGAAGACTATTTTATTAGTTCATTTTTCTTATGGCATATTTTAGCTTTTTTAATCTTTGATGATCTTACTCAGTATTTATGGCATAGATTTTCACATGAAAATGCTTTTATGTGGAAACTTCACAGACCTCATCACGTTGTTGAAGAAATGGGTGTACTGGTAACCTATAGAAATGCTTTTTTATATTATGCTTTTATGCCTGGAATATGGTTTTCAGCTGTCTTGATATTCTCAGGAATGATAGAAGTTTATCTTTACTATGTTCCAATTAAGGTTTCTATAATATTACTTGCTCACAGTGAAATAAAATGGGATAGATTTTTATATAAGTATAAAATTTTACATCCATTAGCTTGGATTGTAGAAAGAACCATTTCGACTCCTTGTACTCATTATGCTCATCATGGATTAACTGCTGAAGATGGCGTATCAAATCCAAATGGAAACTATGGAAACTTATTGTTTTTTTGGGATGTTTTATTTGGAACAGCTAAGATTACCAGAAAATATCCCACACGTTTTGGAGCATGGAATAAAATGAAAGAACCATGGTATGTTCAGTTGTTTTTTCCAATAATCAAATCAAAAGATTCAAGAAGTGAGCTACATTCAATAAAAACTGACATGGATTATGATCCATCTATAGATTATAAAGATTTTTTAACTAAAAACGAATAATTATGAAAAAACTAATACTTATAACATTGATTTTTGCAGCATTTTCTTCTTGTTCAACTTCAACTATGGAATCAGATGCACAAAAAGCTTGTGAATTAATAGCTGAAACAGCTGAACTTATGCCAGAAGTTATTCAATTAGGTCTGAAATCATCATTTGGTGATGAAGAATCAAAGAAGGAATCAAGAAAAAAACTAAATAAAGTAAAATCAAAAATGGAATCTATGGCTTTGGAATTAGCAATTATCAATAAGAAATATAATGAATATGAGTTTCAAGCATATTTAGTTGATAATTGTGAATTAGCAAAGAATTCAAAAGAAATGGATGAAGGATTAGAATGATTTGGTGATTCACTTGAAAACAATTAAAAAAACAAATATGAAAAAACTATTAATATTCTTATTTATCCCACTTGTTTCTTTTAGTCAAGTATCCGATGATATTATGTCTATAAACTCTATTTCTTTAACAGATTCTTTAGATATAATGAAAGTAATGAAGTTTCAAGAAAACGCTTGGAATAGTGGAGATATTAATTCTTTTATGCAAGGCTACATAAAATCTGATGAATTAGTTTTTTCAGGGAAATCTGGCCCTGTTTATGGTTGGAATGAAACTAGAAATAGATATCTAAAAAACTATCCAGATACTCAAACTATGGGTAAGCTAAAATTCACTGTAAACAAAATACGATCAGTTTCTTCTGATGTTGCCTTTTTAATAGGGGAATATTATTTAACAAGATCCCCAGAAGACAGCTATGGACATTTTACTTTATTTTGGAAAAAAATAAATAATAAGTGGCTTATTATTAGCGACCATACATCTGCTGCTAAATAATAGAAATTATTGTAAATTGTAGGTATAAATTAAACGCTATGAAAAATATATTATTTACACTTGTTTTACTTTTTGGAGTTTCTACTATTACTGCTCAGGACTCTAAGTTTTATTTGGGGGTTGGGGCTGGATATGCGACTACTGGCGGTGATGTTAACTCAGACAACAACTACAGGGGTGGGATTCATATTAATTTTGTAAATATTGGATACAGAATTAATAAAACTTGGGGCATAACTGCTAATTTGGGTTCAGCTGGACACCCAATTGACAATTCTGATACAGCCTTAGGTATTGCTGCTATTAGTGTTGGGCCTATGATTTCATTTCCTGTAAGCAATATGACTTGGGATTTAAAACCTCAATATGTATTCGGTATGACTGGTGTCGTTAGAGGTGATGAAGCAGCGGATTTAGGTCTTGAGGGTCTTGAATTCTTAGGTTCTGGATTTATAATTGGGAATTCTCTCGTAATGGGCAAAGGACAAGGATTTACTTGGTCTATTGATTTTGATTATCTGACAGGTAATTTTGATGAAATGAAAATTGATGGTGAAACATTTGAAGATGATTCAGATTATAATAGTTTTAGAGTAGGTGTGGGTGTTCGATATAACTTTTAGTTAGTTTCTAAACCACAAGCATATCTTCTTCTTCTAAAGTTTATACAATTATAGATAAAGGATTGGTTGATTTCCAATTTCCTCTGGTAAAATCAGGAAATCTTTGTGGTGCTCCCCCATCCTCAATAGATCTTGCGCTCAGGGGTGTTACTGCGCTCCAAAAACATCCTTCATACATGTTTTGATCTAAAGGCTCACCTTTTCTCAAACATTCTATTATTCGATATCTCATCATAAAATCCATACCTCCATGTCCGCCCATTTTTTTAGCCAAGGCGCCTAATCTTTTATAGAGTGGATGGTCATATTTTTCATACAACACCTCTAAATCCTTTCCTTGTGCCCAGGAATGATGGTTTTTAG
>JAAZXZ010000046.1 GCA_014239895.1 Flavobacteriaceae bacterium | reverse complement strand
GACAGCACAGATATAACTGTTTGTTATATGCTTTAATAGATTCAAGTATCTCATTGATATTGTCTAAGGGTTTATGAAGCGTTGAGGTAGGTTTCTTCAGTTTTACACTTTGAACTAAATTAGGTTTTAATTCAGTTAATAATGGACTTAATGTAGATTTTACAGTTAGTTGCGTCTTTGGACTCCAATTAGGTCTTATAAGAAAGTTTCTAATATCTGATACTTGTAAGTTGTCAAGCATTAAGTTTCTTCTATTGTATTCAACCTCATAACGTTTCCAAAGAATAACTATCCGTTTTAAATCTTTTATAAAGCGTTCAGAACATCCTTGTGTAATCTTAACCTCAACACCTTGAGTAAGCGCTTGAATAACTGTGATAGGTACTTCTTTAACTTCCTTTTTCTTTTGTTTAGGTCTCCAACCTTCTCTAAATTTTAATTCAAACGCTGCTTTGAGTAATGCAGGGTTATCGATACATCTTAATTTGATTTGAATAGCTTTTCCATTCCAAAAACGAAAACGCCTGTTATTATAATAAACATTAATGAATACTTGTTTTTTGTCTTGACCAATTGTTACGTTAAAAGAGTTCATACTGTCAGTTATTACTGTCAGTCTTGAATAAAATAATTGTAACTTAATGAAATCCAGCAGCTTGCATTGGTCAGAGCGTCGGATTCATAACCCGGAGGTCCCGAGTTCAAGTCTCGGTCTCGCTACTATTCTTCTAATAAAACTAACTTAATCTCTTTATCAACTGGGTTAGAGTTAATAATTCCTGAGAACCAGAATTCATATCTTTAAGGCTATACCTTTTTTTACTTAATTCATCATCACCAACAAAAACAGTATAAGGTATGCTGTTTTTGTTTGCGTAACCTAATTGCTTCTTTATACTTAATGGGTCCGGATATAATTCTGTAGATATATTGTTTTCTCTCAATTTACTAATTGCCTCTAATGAAAAGAAAGAGTTTTCTTTACCAAAATTTAGAAATAAAACATTGACAGAGCTGCCTGTTACAACTGGGAATAAATCTAGTTCATCTAATACTATATATATTCTATCTAATCCAAAACTGATACCAATTCCACTCAAATTAGATAACCCGAAAATTTCTGTAAGATTATCATACCTTCCTCCACCAGCTATAGAACCTATTGAAACAGTATTAGGTGCTGAAACTTCAAAAATTACTCCTGTATAGTAGTCAATTCCTCTTGCTAAACTTAAATCAAAATTTAAAGAACAACTTTTAAGACCAAGATCTTCTATTGTTGAATAAATAAATTCTAAATCATTCAATCCTTCTAACCCTGTTAATGAATCCTTAAAAGTTGATTTCAATAAAGTCATATACTTCTTGAAATCTCCTGAAAAATTTATTAGTTCAATTATAGTATTTATAGAATTTTTTGAAAAACCTTTTGATTCTAATTCCTGACCAAAAGATTCTATTCCAATTTTATCTTTTTTATCTAAAGCAGTTGTTAAATCCTTGAACTTATCCTTGCAGTCTAATATTTCAGAAAGTCCAACTAATATCTTCCTGTTGTTAATTTTAATTCTGGTTCCACTTAATTTTAATGAATCAAAGATGCTGTCAAACAACTGGATTAATTCAATTTCTTGATAAAGTGATTGTGATCCTATTACATCAGCATCACATTGAAGAAACTCTCTAAATCTTCCTCTCTGAGGTTTATCTGCTCTCCATACAGGTTGAATTTGAAATCTTTTAAAAGGAAGAGTGATCTCATTCTGGTTTTGAACTACATACCTGGCAAAAGGAACAGTTAGATCATATCTTAATGCCTTATCTGATATTTTAGAAGCAATTTTTCCTTTATTACTAGCAACTAAATCCTGATTATCCAAGTTCTTTAAAAAATCGCCAGACTTTAAAATTTTAAAGATTAGCCTATCCCCTTCATCGCCATATTTACCCAATAGAGTGCTTGACTTTTCAAAGCTTGGAGTTTCAATTGGGTTAAACCCAAATTTTAAAAAATTATCTTTAATTACATCAATTATATAGTTTCTTTTATATAATTGTATTGAATCAAAGTCTCTAGTCCCTTTTGGTATGCCTGGTTTTTTATTCATATCAAACAAAATTATAATTTAATTATTAGTATTTATTTATTTTTTAAAATAAATAAATAAAAAAACACCTATTTCAAATAGGTGTTTTTAAAAAATATATTTTGATTTTATATTATTTTTTTTCGGCAACTACTTCAAATGGCAAGTCAAATGTTACATCTCTATGTAATCTAACAACTGCACTATATTTGCCTAATTGCTTGATTAAATTACCTGTAATCATTATAGATTTCTTGTCAATTTCAACACCTTTCTCTTTTAGTTCATTCTGAACATTTATATTGTTAACAGAACCAAAAAGTTTCTTGCCCTCTCCCACTTTAGATTTTATTTTTATATCTAAAGCTTTAATTTTCTTTGCAATCTTATTTGCATCATCAACTAACTTCTTATTCTTAACAGCTTGCTGTTTGAGATTTTCAGTTAATATTTTCTTAGCTGAAGAAGTTGCTAGTATCGCTGATCCATTTGGTATTAAGAAATTTCTACCAAAACCATTCTTGACAGTAATGATATCATCCTTAAATCCAACACCTTCAACGTCTTTTTTTAATATTACTTCCATTTTTTAGAAATTTTACTTCAACAAATCAGCCACATACGGCATTAAAGCAAGATGTCTAGCTCTTTTTACAGCAACAGATACCTTCCTTTGATATTTTAATGATGTTCCTGTAAGTCTTCTAGGCAATAACTTACCTTGTTCATTTACAAATTTTAATAAAAACTCAGGATCTTTATAGTCAATATATTTAATTCCATATTTTTTAAATCTACAATATTTCTTTACAATAGTATTGTCTATGTTTAAAGGAGTTAAATATCTAATTTCCCCTTCATTTTTTCCTTTTGCTTGTTGTTGAATATTTGCCATAACTTTATGCTTTAATTTTTAACTTTTCCCTTCTTTTTTCTGCCCATTCAATTGCATACTTATCTAACTTTACAGTTAAAGATCTCATAAACCTTTCATCTCTTTTAAGTTCAACTTCTAGCTTTGAAATAACATTTGATTCAACAGAGTATTGAAAAAGATGATAAAACCCACTTTTTTTATTCTGAATAGGATAAGCCAACTTTTTTAATCCCCAATCCTCCTTGGAAATAATTTTAGCACCTTTAGATGTCAAAAATTTCTCATACTTCTGGACTGTTTCCTTTATCTGAACTTCAGATAAAACGGGATTTAAAATGAAAACAGTTTCATAATTATTCATTATTTATTTATTTTTTTAATGCCTGCAAAAGTAGGTATTTTAAATTGTTTTGACAATTTTTT
Organism: Flavobacteriaceae bacterium; assembly: GCA_014239895.1. Taxonomy (GTDB): domain Bacteria; phylum Bacteroidota; class Bacteroidia; order Flavobacteriales; family Flavobacteriaceae. The sequence continues at coordinate 4,499 of JAAZXZ010000046.1, read as the reverse complement.
AGTTTAAATATGCAAATTAGTTAATTTTATGGTTAGAAAACATAAACTATTTTTAAAAATTGACTAAAAATTGTATAATAATTGACCAAGATCCTGAGAATCTAGAAATTCTTAAAAAACTTCTAGAAGAACAAACATCTTTTTCAGTATTATCATGTTTTGACAACTTTATTGATTCAAAACATTTTTTAAATTCTATTAATATAGATGTTATTTTTATTTCATTTAGTCTTCCTGAATTTGATCCATTCGTCTTTTTAGATTCAATAAAATCAGATTCAAAGATTGTGTTTATTAGCAATCAAACAAAACATGCTTTTAAAAGTTTTGAATATAATACACTAGACTATATAGAACATCCATTGAATGAAGAAAAAATTCAAAAAATAGAAATGAAATTTCAAAAATTATTTAATAATTCTGATGAAAAAATTAAGCCTTATTTATATATTAAAAGTAATCTGAAAAAAAGGAAGGTCTATACTAAAGATATTAAATGGGTAGAAGCACTAGGAGACTATGTCAAGGTTATTACATCAAATTCAAATATTATAGTATTGTCTTCTTTAAGAAGTTTTGAAAAAAAATTACCAATAAATAAATTCTTAAGAATTCACAAATCATATATTATAAACCTTGACAGGGTCGATAATCTTAGTAACAAAACTGTAGAAATTGAATCTAACTTAATTCCTGTTAGTAGAAACAAAAAAGCAGAGTTAGAAAAAATGCTGGAATCAAAATAGACTAATAATTATCTACATTTAAGATTACATTTACAGAACTATAGCTTGAAATTGAGTGTAATTTGTCTTTAGATTTTTTAATAAAATTTTTAGTTGCAATTAATGATTGCTTAAAAGGAATTTTTATAAGAATATTTTTTTGATATTTATTTCTAACCCTATTAATATGTGGGAATTCAGGACCTAATATATTCCCCTTAAGAGCAGCAGATAAATTTTTAGCTAACCAGTTTGCAGATTCATTAACAAGTTCAAAACTTTTGTGTTTTACTGTTATCTTAATTAATTTATAAAAAGGTGGATATTTAAATTTTTCCCTTTCTTCTATTTGATTATTGAACATTGAATCATAATCATTGGCAATGATATGATTAAAAATATCATTTGATGAATTATATGTTTGAATTAGCACTTTTCCTCTTTCTAATGATCTACCTGATCTACCTGCTACTTGTTGAATTAATTGATAGCATCTTTCATAAGCTCTAAAATCAGGAAAATTCAGTGAATTATCCACATTTAAAACCCCTACTAACTTAACATTTTTAAAGTCTAATCCTTTTGTTACCATTTGTGTCCCAATTAAAATATCAAATTCATTCTTTTCAAAAGATGAGATTATCTTGTTAAAACTATTTTTTCCTCTTGTAGTATCATAATCTAGCCTTTTTACTCTATAATTTGGAAATAATTCACTTATTTCAAGCTCTACTTGCTGAGTTCCAAATCCTTTAGAGATTACATCTTTATTTAAGCATGATGGGCAGGAATAGATTAAATCAATGTTATATCCACAATAATGGCATCTTAAAGATTTATTATTATAATGATATGTTAAACTAACATCGCAATTAACGCATCTAGGAGTATAGCCGCATTTATTGCATTCAATAATTGGAGAGAAACCCCTTCTATTTTGAAATAAAATAACTTGTTTCTTTTTATTTACTGCTTTACTAATCTGCTCTAAAAGCTCATCACTAAAAATCCCTACCATTTTACCTTCTTTATACTTTTCTCTAATATTTATTAACTCAATTATTGGTAGAGGCACATCATTATATCTTTTATCTAGACTAACTAATTCATATTTTTTTAGAACCACTGCATTATAATAACTTTCGATGCTTGGCGTAGCAGATCCAAGGAGAACATTAGCGTTAAAATATTTTGATAAAACAATTGATGAATCTCTTGCGTGATACCTTGGTGAAGGCTCGTGTTGTTTATAGGATTGCTCATGCTCTTCATCAACAATAATTAATTTTAAATTACTAAAAGGCAATAATAAAGATGACCTTGCTCCTATTATTAATTGGGGTTTCTTTGAATCTAAAACCTTATTCCAAATTTCAACTCTTTGATTAATTGAAAATCTAGAATGATAAACTATTAATTCTTCTGAAAATACTTCTGATAATCTGTTTACTAATTGAGTAGTTAATGCAATTTCTGGAACTAGGTATAGAATTTGATTATTTTCTTTTAATATAGACTGAATTATTTTTATATAAATTTCAGTTTTACCTGATGATGTTACACCATTAAATAATACTATATTATTTCTTGTAAAAGAATCTTTTATTTGGCTATATGCATGATTTTGATCACTACTTAATTTAATTTTTTGATTAGAGTTTGTTGAATTATTTTGAATTCTATCTACTTGAATATAAGACTGATGAAAAATTCCTCTATCAATCATCTTTTTAATAATAGCAGAAGATGAGTTAGAATTGTTTTTTAGATCAGATATTTCAATTAAATCATTGTTGGCGGTAGAATTCAAAAAAGAATTTAACACCTCTAATTGTTTAGGCGACCTTTTTAAGCTTTTTTTTAATTCTTTAATCTGCTTATCATTAAAAAATGAATCTGACAGATTCACACACCTTGAAAATTTTGGCTTATATCTAGAATATAATTTTTCATTTATAGATATCAAATTCTTAATGTTTAATGAGTCCAAATGAGTAAAAATATTTTTCTTATTTAATACATCTGAGATTTCATTAATCCTTAAGGGTGATTGAGATTCTAAAGCCTGCATTATTAAAAATTCTTCGTCATCTAACTCATCAAAATTTATATTTGAATCCTCTCTAATGGAAATTAATGTTTCACTCTCAAGTAATAAAATACTAGGGACAGCTGCTCTAAGGACCTCTCCTATTGAACACATATAATATTTTGAAATCCAAATCCAAAATTTTAATTGAATCTCATTAATTAGTGGTTTTTCATCAATTATTTGATAAATAGATTTAACCTCATAACTAACGGGCGAATTAGTGTGTACAGAGCTTACTATTGAAGTGTAAATCTTTTTTTTTCCAAATGGCACTGCAACTCTCATGCCTGGTTTTAGAAAAGAGTATTCAGCTTTATTAATTCCATAAGTAAATACCTGATTAACAGGAATAGGCAAAACAACATCTATAAAATAATTCATCCTAAAACTTTAAAATCTATTCTGTTTTCCTTGACTGATAAATTTCAATATAATTTAATCAGCTTAGTAATGAGAAATGCTAATTTACTTATACATAAAATATAGTACTTTTATAAATATATTACAATATAAGTTTATATAATGAAGATCAAATGTATAGCCATAGGAAAAACTAAAAATCAAGAACTTATTAGTATGATTAAATCCTATATAAGCAAAATTGAACACTATATAAATTTTGAGTTTGTAATTATAAATGACATAAAATCAACAAAGAACAAAAAAATTCAAAAGAATAAAGAAGGTGAATTAATTTTAGATAAAATTAAAAAGAATGAGCATGTAATTGTGTTAGATGAAAACGGCAAAGAATATAATTCCATCTTATTCTCAAATTTTATTCAACATCACATGAACTCCAGTAAAAAAGAGATAATATTTCTAATTGGTGGTGCATATGGTTTATCTGAAAAAATATTAAAAAGAGCGAATCAAAAAATTTCTTTATCTAAAATGACTTTTTCGCATCAAATGGTTAGAATTTTATTTTTGGAACAGCTATACAGAAGTTTTACTATTATAAGAAACCAACCCTATCATAATAATTAGAATACATGAAACTAGTTTTTGCAACAAATAATTCAAATAAAATAAAGGAAGTAAGTAATTTGATTAGCAATCAAATAGCAATAATAAGCCTCAAAGATATTGGCTGTAACGAGGATATAGTTGAAAGTAAAAATACGATAATTGATAATGCTATTTTAAAAGCAAATTATATAAAAAATAATTATGGTTATGATTGCTTTGCAGATGATACTGGCCTTGAAGTTGATTTTTTAAATGGCAGGCCTGGAGTTTATTCAAAAAGGTTTGCTGGAGAAAATTCAACAGATGAATTAAATATGGGAAAGCTACTGGAATGCATGAAAGAAAGTAATAATAGAAATGCTAGATTTAGAACAGTAATTGCTTTAAATATTAATAATCAGGTAATTACTTTTACAGGAGTATGTGAGGGGGAAATACTAAAACAAAGAAAAGGAAATAATGGTTTTGGTTATGATCCTATTTTTTTACCTAAAGGTTATAACAATTCATTTGGGGAAATGAGTATAATAGAAAAAAATGAAATTGCTCATAGATCAAAAGCTGTAAAAAAGTTAATTAATTATTTAAGTAAGTTCTGTTAAATATCAGTTAACCTAAACTATTTATCTTCTTTAAACAACAAAGTTTACTATATTTGGAAATATTTTTACAGATGAGAAAAATACTTCTAACTATTCTCTTTCTTTTTT
>JAAZXZ010000058.1 GCA_014239895.1 Flavobacteriaceae bacterium | reverse complement strand
TGTAAAACACAAAAATTATTTAAAAGAAATAGTATCAGAATTGAATTCTAATGGAATAAGAACATCAATTTTTTTAGACCCCGAATTAAAATATATAGAACCTCTTAATGAAATAGGTGCTGACAGGATTGAGTTTTACACTGAAGGTTTTGCAAAGAATTATAAAATAAATAAGGAAAAATCTATAGAACCATATAGAAAATGTGCTAAACTTATTAATGAAATGGGAATTGGAATAAATGCAGGTCATGATTTATCATTGGATAATATACTGTTCTTTAAAAATAACATTGAAAATTTGCTTGAGGTTTCTATTGGCCATGCGTTAATTGCTGAGAGTTTAGACCTGGGAATTGAAACTGTTATAAAAAAATATTTATCATATCTTAAATAAATGTTATTACATTCAAGGATTATTGGTGAAGGAAATAATATAATAGTTATTTTGCACGGTCTTTTTGGGTCTGGAGATAATTGGAAAACATATGCAAATAAATTAGAGTCTGAAGGATTTTGTATACATCTAATAGACCAAAGGAATCATGGCAGAAGTTTTCACAGTAATGAATTCAACTACAATCTTCTTGTAAAGGACCTAAAACATTATTTAGATCATAATAAAATTCATAATTGTATTTTGATAGGTCATTCAATGGGAGGGAAAACAGCAATGAATTTTGCTTTAAAACATACAGGATATATTTCAGAGTTAATCATCATTGATATAGCACCAAAACATTACCCTATTCATCATGATAAAATTATTGAAGCACTAGTTTCCTTAGACTTGAATTCTATTCTCTCCAGAGGAGAAGCTGAACAGAAATTATCAAAATATATTGATGATATTCCAATGAAAAATTTTTTACTAAAAAATCTCTATTGGATTGATAAAAATAAACTTGCTTTCAGATTTAATTTATCTTCATTATCTGAGAATATATCTAATATAGGCGAAAGAGTTCAGCACGAATCTAATTTTTTAAATAGCACACTGTTCCTAAAAGGAGAATATTCTAATTATATTAATGATAATGACAAAACTGAAATAACAAAATATTTTCCTAAAGCTTCCATTATAACAATTCCAAATTCAAATCATTGGTTGCATGTTGATAATCCAGATAATTTTTTTGATACAATTCTAGATTTCATAAAAGATAAATACTAATAATTAACTTTGATGCCTTTTAAAAAAAGTGTATTTTCGCAAACCTGTTTTTACCTCTTGTAAATGAAAATAGCATCAAACTATATTGATAAGCTTAACGGCAAAATAACAATTGAAATTGACAAAAAAGACTACGCTAAACAAGTGAATAGTGTATTGCATAAATATTCACAAACTGCAAATGTCCCTGGGTTCAGGAAAGGCCATGTTCCAATGGGCTTAATAAAAAAACAATATGGGAGGGCTGTTATAATGGATGAGGTAAATAAGCTTATAGATAAGCAATTAAGGAATTATATAAAAGACAATGAAATAGATATGCTTGGCGGGCCTATTCCTATTCCTCAAGACAATATTAATTGGGATTCTGATAAAATAACTTTTGAATTTGAAGTAGGATTAACTCCAAAATTTGATATTAAACTAAAATTTAAAAAACCTATTACAAATTATATTGTTGAAGCGGATGAAAAAATGATTAATGAGCAAATAAGTAGTATTCAAAAGCAATATGGTAAACTAACGACTAAAAAAAATATCGAGAAAGATTGTGATATTACAGGAGTTTTTACCCATGAAGATGAAATTAATAATAAATCAACTTTTAACTTAAACAGAGTAAAAAGTAAGAAGACTTTAAAAAAATTATTAGGATTAAAAGTAGGGGATTCTATTAATATTGATGTAAAAGATTTATTTAATGACAATCATGATCTAATTCAAGTATTAGGAATATCCAATGATAGAGCTAAGGATATAGATATAGAAGTAAATTTAAATATTGATGAAATCAATTATAAAGAACCAGCCGATTTAGATCAGGAATTATTTGATAAAATTTATGGAAAGGG
>JAAZXZ010000131.1 GCA_014239895.1 Flavobacteriaceae bacterium | reverse complement strand
ATGGTAATTCCAAATTATTCAAAGAAGATAGATTTTGAAAAATTTAATGCACTAGGTGTTACTCAGTATGGTCAAATGACAGCAGGGAGTTATATGTATATAGGACCTCAAGGAATTGTACATGGAACAACAATAACAGTACTAAATGCATTTAGAAAAATAGGAAAAAATCCTAAAGGAAAAGTCTTTCTAACCTCTGGTTTAGGAGGAATGAGCGGGGCTCAACCAAAGGCCGGAAATATATCAAAATGTATTACAGTTTGTGCAGAAGTAAATCTAAAAGCTATACAGTCTAGACATTCACAAGGTTGGGTAGATGAAGTAATTGACAATTTAAACTCTCTTGTTAATAGAGTAAAAGATGCAGTAAAGAAAAAAGAAGTAGTATCTATAGCATATCATGGAAATGTTATAGATGTATGGAGAGAATTTTACAATAAAAAAGTTCATATTGACATTGGAAGCGATCAAACATCATTGCATAATCCCTGGTCAGGAGGTTATTATCCTGAAGGATTGAGCTTTAAAAAAGCAAATGAAATGATTTATAAAAATCCTAAACTTTTCAAGAAAAAAGTTAAGGAAAGTTTAGTTGAGCAAGCCAAACTAATTAATAAACATGCTAATAGGGGAACATATTTCTTTGATTACGGAAACGCCTTTCTTTTAGAAGCATCCAAGGCAAAGGCAGATGTAATGAGCAAAGATGGAGTTAATTTTAAATTTCCAAGCTATGTTCAAGATATTATGGGTCCAATGTGTTTTGACTATGGGTTTGGTCCATTTAGATGGGTTTGCTGTAGTGGAAAATTCGAAGATTTAGATAAAACTGATAAAATTGCTTGCAAAGTCCTTGAAAAAATAATGAAAGGATCTCCCAATCAAATTAAACTACAATTAAAAGACAATATAAACTGGATAAAGCAAGCTAAAGAAAATGCTTTAGTAGTTGGATCAAAAGCAAGAATATTATATGCAAATTCTGAAGGAAGAATAGAAATTGCCAAAGAATTTAATAAAGCCATAAAAAAGAAAATCATTAGTGGCCCTATAGTACTAGGTAGAGATCACCATGATGTATCAGGGACAGATTCTCCTTTTAGAGAAACCTCTAACATATATGATGGATCAAAGTATACTGCTGATATGGCAATTCAAAATGTAATAGGAGATAGTTTTAGGGGAGCAACATGGGTAAGTATACATAATGGTGGTGGCGTAGGATGGGGAGAAGTTATTAATGGGGGTTTTGGTATGGTTCTTGATGGTTCTAAAGAAAGTGAAGACAATTTAAGGTCTATGTTATTTTGGGATGTAAATAACGGTATATCTAGAAGAAGTTGGGCTAGAAATAAAGGATCAATTTTTGAAATCAAGAGGGCAATGAAAAAAGAACCACTTCTTAAAGTAACAATTCCAAATATGGTTGATGAAAAATTAATTAAAAAATATAAATAAAATGAAGACGATAATTAAGATTACATTACTATCTACAATACTGCTCCTATCCTCATGTAATATAATTAGAGTTAGTTCTGACTTTAATGATAAAATTAATTTCAATGATTACAAAACATATGCTTTTTCTAAAAAGGGGGTAGATGAAGCTGAAATAAATGACATTGACAAGAAAAGAATTCTTAATGCAATTGATGTTGAACTATCAAGCAAAGGACTTAGAAAAAGCTCAATTGAACCAGACCTTATGGTAAACTTTTTTACTGAATCTAACAAAAAAATAAATTATTATCCAAACTATAATTATTATGGTTATGGCTCATCTCTTGCGCCATGGTACAACACATATTATTATCATAAATATTCTGAAGGAGTATTATTTGTTGACCTGATTGATTATAAAAAAAATGAACTAATATGGCAAGGCATAGGAAAAGGATATATTCCTAGCAAGAGAGCAAAGAAAGAAGAACAAATAAAACTCTTTGTAAATAAAATATTAATTCAATATCCGCCGCAATATTAATTTTTTACATCTAGAACATCTCTTAAAGAGTTTCCAAGTAACATAAAAGCCATAACAAGCATCATAATGCATACACCTGGTATAATTGCCAGAAATGGCTCTCCTAATATTATATAATTATAATGATCCTTAATCATTGATCCCCAGCTTGACATAGGGGGTTGGGCTCCAAGGCCAAGAAAGCTAAGGCCGCTTTCAATTAAAATGGATGCTGCAAAATTAGCAGCAGATATAATAATTAAAGGAGATGTTATATTTGGTAAAATATGTCTTGTGATAATTCTAAAGTCACTAAAACCAAGAACATGGGCTGCAGTTATGAATTCCCTTTGCTTTAATGATATTACTTGACCTCTTACAACTCTTGCTACCTCTACCCACATAGTCAAGCCAACTGCAATAAAAACTTGCCAAAATCCTTTACCCAATGCCAAAGTAATAGCCATAACTAATAAAAGTGTAGGAATTGACCATGTAACATTAATTAACCACATTATTATTTGATCAACAAATCCAGAATAATATCCTGAAAGACAACCCATAATTAATCCAATTATTAAAGATATAAATACAGCAATAAAACCTATTGAAAATGATATTCTAGCTCCTATTATAATCCTACTCAAAACATCTCTTCCAAATTTATCAGTTCCGAGATAAAATTTCTTATGCACTACAGCAGACCCATCACTTAATTGCAAAGTCAGAGTTTTATGGTCAAATTGGTTGAATTCTTGATAGTATAGTGTGTCATTACTAATTTTATAATTAATAATTGGAATTTCTATATCAGGATTTTTATCTCCATAAAATAATTTATTTATAGATGATTGGGGTTCTATATTATTAGAAATTACTAGCATATCAACCTCAAATCCTGGAGCTTTTGAATGAATTGACAAATGCATTTGATTTGCATTTTGTGAATTATCAGGTGTAATAGCATATGCGAAAAAAGCAATTAATGCAACCAGTATAATAAATACTAAACTAATTATCCCAGATAAATTTTTTTTAATATTAAAAAAGGGACTTTTCAAAATTTTGTAATTAAGTAGAATAGATTATCTCTCAACATAGGAGAGTCTTAAATCATTTAAGACATTTAAAGATTCATTTACATAAATATCTTTAGATAAATTTTTATGCCACCTCTTTCTTTTTTCTCCAAGACTTGAATCTTTAGCAATTAAATCAATTTCATATGGAAGTGATTTAAATGTTAAGTCAGAAGAATAATCAGAGAGCTTCTTATACTTCTTTACTTTTTCCTCATTTAATAATAAATCCTTCTTAAATTTCCTATAATTCAAAGTATAAATATCTCTATCTCGCATTGATTTAATCCATTTGGCATTCTCATCAATTAAGCTAATAAATTCACTTGAATTCATTCTATTTTTACTTGCTTGTATACTCTTATTATAGTCAAAGAAAGTTTTCCAAGGCTCATAGGAAACTGGATCAATCTTATCCCATTCCAATGGATTTTCCTGATCTTTTTCACCAAAATCAACATAAGTGTATTTATCTGGAACTACAATATCACTCTTAACTCCTTCTAGTTGAGTTGAGCCTCCATTAATTCTATAATATTTTTGAGTTGTAAATTTTAATGCCCCTAAATCACCATTTGTATTACTTCTAACCATTTTATTTAAGTCAAGAACATTTTGTACAGTTCCCTTTCCATATGTTTGCTTACTTCCAATTATAATAGCTCTTTTATAATCTTGCATTGCAGCAGCTAATATCTCAGAAGCAGATGCAGAAAATTCATTTACAAGAATTACTAAAGGCCCTTCCCATATTATCGACCTGTCCTTATCTCTTAAAATTTTACTCTCTTTATCCATTGATCTTACTTGGACAATTGGCCCTTCTTGAATAAATAAACCAGCCATTTCTACAACTGTTTTTAATGAGCCTCCACCATTATTTCTTAAATCTAATACTAGGCCTTTAACCCCTAGATTTTTTAATCTAATTATTTCCTTTTTTACATCTCTAGCAGCATCACGACTAGTTGAATTATCAAAATCAATATAGAATTTTGGTAGATTTATAAAACCATATAAATTTTCCTGCTTACTTACAATTGAAGATCTAACATATGTTTCTTCTAAAAGAACTATATCTCTTTTTATTTCTAAATCTACAATTTCACCATCAACCTTTTTTATAGTTAATATTACATTCGTTCCTTTAGGACCCTTAATCAATTTTACAGCATCACTAATTGGCATTCCTAAAATACTAGTAGACTCAGACTCATCTTGATCATTTTGACGAACCTTTAAAATAATATCCCCAACTTCTAATAAATTTTGTCTCCATGCTGGACCACCAGAAATTATTTCTACCACCTCAATTTTATCAAACTTTTTTGATAATCTAGCTCCTATACCTGCATAATTTCCAGACATATCAACATCAAATCTATCCTTAGCTTCAGGATTATAGTAAATCGTATGAGGGTCATATTGTTCTACAAAAGAATTTATATAAAAACTAAACCAATCTGATCTAGTGATATCTTCATAAAAATCATACATCTCGTTTAAAGTCTTTAGAGTTGATTCTCTTGCTTCTAATTCAATTTCTATATTTGACTTTGTTTTATGAGATGGATTATCTTCTAATTCATTTTCCTGCTCCTCTAATAAATTATTGTATGTTTCAATGGATGAAAATTTTAACTGTTTTCTCCATCTATCCTTCATTTCACTTTTATCTTTTACATAATCTAATGATTTAAAATCAGCATTAAAATTTTCATCTATTTTGTAATCAAATGGGTTGTTTAATATTTCTTTATAGATAAGTTTTGATTCATTAAATCTTTTTTGGCCCCTATTATATGTTAAATCAAAAAAGTCTATTTCTGCATTAATAAATTTATCATCAAGTTGATCTTCATATTTTTTAAATTCCTCAATGTCTGATTTATAAAAATATCTCTTATAAGGATCAATTATGTTTAAGTATTCATTAAATACTTCTCTGGAAAAATCGTCATTAATTTCTTTTTCAACAAAGTGTCCTTGATCTAATACATATGATATAAGTTGCAAAAGCAACTTATCTTTATCTGTTTGATCAAAATTACTAGAAGTAAAGCTACATGAAGCTAGCCCCAGAATAAAAGTTAATGATATTATAATAATATTTTTCTTCATATATCAATAATGATTCGAAAATACATCATTATCTTCTATTATATGTATAATTTTTTGTTAAACATTACAATTATTTATTTACTTACTTTTGTATAGATTATTTTAGATAAAAATGGAAAAAAGACCCCTTATACTATTAACCAATGACGATGGAATTACTGCTCCTGGATTAAGGACATTAATTAAAGTTATGAATAGAGTTGGTGAAGTTGTAGTTGTTGCGCCAGACAGTCCTCAAAGTGGAATGGGCCATGCAATAACAGTTAATGACACACTATACTGTAAAAAAGAATATATAGACGATGGTCCTCAAACTGAATATAGTACTTCAGGGACACCTGCTGATTGTGTCAAACTAGCAGTTAATGAAATTTTAAAAAGAAAACCAGATTTGTGTGTTTCTGGAATAAACCACGGATCTAATGCATCAATTAATGTTATTTACTCTGGAACAATGAGCGCAGCTGTTGAAGCTGGCATTGAAGGCATACCCTCAATAGGGTTTTCCATTGTGGACTATAATTGGAATGCAAACTTTGAAAAATGTGAAAAATACGTCGAAATTATTGCAAAAAATGTATTAGAAAAATCTAAAGGAAAAAACACGATTTTAAATGTTAATTTTCCTAAAATTGATAAAGCTGATTATAAAGGAATCAAAATCTGTAGACAAGCAAGTTCTTATTGGAAAGAAACATTTGATAAAAGAAAAAACCCTAATGGTAGAAATTATTACTGGCTAACGGGTAAATTTATTAATCTTGATAAAGGAAAAGACACTGATCAATGGGCATTAAGCAATGGATATATATCAATAGTGCCTGTAAAATATGATATGACTTCATATGATAAGATTGATGAAATATCTAAATGGAATTTAAAATGATTAAAAAAGAAATTTTTATAGGATTTTTTGCTGGTTTTCTTGCTAATATAGTTGGTTTAATTCTTGCAATTCTGTTTCTTCATGAAGATCCATCAATTATTGAAATTATTGCCAAATCCTTTGAAGAAGGATTTTTAAGTAAGCTGATAAGTTTAGGGGCAATCATGAATCTCCTTGTTTTTTTTGTATATATTAAAAAAAAGCAAGATTACAGAGCAAGAGGTGTATTAATGGCTACAATAGTAATAGCTATAATTACATTAATATTAAACATAATTTAATTTGAAATATTATATAATAGCTGGTGAAGCATCTGGTGATCTGCATGGTTCTAATTTGATTAAAGAATTAAAAAAATTGGACAGAAATGCTAGTTTCAGATGCTGGGGTGGTGACCTGATGAACGAACAAACAAATAACCTTGTGAGGCATCATAAAGATTACTCATATATGGGTTTTCTTGAAGTATTCTTAAATCTATATTCAATAATAAAAAATATTTCATTTTGTAAATCTGATATTCTTAACTACAAACCAGATATTATAATATACATAGATTTTCCAGGATTTAATTTAAGAATTGCTGAATGGGCAAAAAGACATGGATTTAAAAATCATTATTATATTTCACCTCAAATCTGGGCCTGGAAGGAAAGTAGAATTAAATTAATTAAAAAGGTAGTTGACAAAATGTATGTAATACTGCCATTTGAAAAAGAATTCTATAAAGAAAGACATAAGCTAGATGTTTCATTTGTTGGTCATCCTTTATTAGATGAAATTTATAAAGCAAATAATTTAAAGGATTCAGAATTAGAAGAAAAAATAGTTAAAGAAAAAACAATTCTACTGCTGCCTGGAAGTAGAGATCAAGAAATTAAAAAATTACTACCTATAATGCTAAGTGTAGTTTCAGAATTTAAAGATTATAAATTTATTGTTGGAGCTGCTCCCTCTCAAAAATTATCAGTATATCAAAATTATGTGAAAGAAAGAAATGTTGAGATTATTCAGAACAAAACATATGGTCTATTAAAAAATTGCACAGCTGCAATTGTAACCTCAGGTACTGCTACACTAGAAACTGCCTTGTTTAAGGTGCCACAGATTGTGTGCTACAAATCAACCTGGACCACCTATTTAATTGGAAAAATATTGATTAAAAATTTAAATTATATTTCATTAGTGAATTTAATTCCAAATAAATTGATAGTAAAAGAATTAGTACAAAATGCTTGTTCTAAGAAGAACTTAATAAAAGAACTAAAAGCAATTTTAGAAAAAGAAGAAAGAGTAAAAATAATTAGTAATTATAATAAACTTGAAAACAGTCTGGGAGGAAGAGGTGCCAGTTATAAAACCGCAAAAATTATATATAACTACTTAGTAGAGGAAAATTCTGGAACAAAAGACTCATAATACTTGTTAAATTCATCTTGAGTTTTAATTGATTTATATCCCTCATCCTTAAATAACTTTAGCCATAATTCAATCTGCTGAGGGGTTTTATATCCTCTTACATAATTAATTAATTTTGAGCTATTATCCATAAAAATAATAGTTGGATATGCGCTTACATTTAAATATCGAGTTAACTCATGAGTTCCATTTCGCCTTTGTGTTTTCTCAGGTTGAAAATTTGGATTAGTAAATAACTTTCCATCATAATTTACCTTTGAATCTCCTTCAGCATTAAATTTAACAGCATAATAATGCTTATTAATATATGCTGATACATCTTTATTTTTAAAAGTTTTTTT
>JAAZXZ010000043.1 GCA_014239895.1 Flavobacteriaceae bacterium | reverse complement strand
TTCTGTATATGCAATCACCCCATGCCAGTTAAAAGCCTGACAGCTATTACCATATGTAATTCCATCACACCCGCATACAGGGTCAAAAATATCGATACAAGGTGATTCTAAATTTATTAGTGTTTCATCAATACACATATTAGGGACATCATCACTATCTTCATCACAAGCAAATACAAGTGGAATAAATAGTAATAGTATTAGCTTCTTCATATTATCACATAATACTTGTAATAGATAATTTTATAATAGTATTATTATTATCTACTGCAGCTTGATTAGTCAAGCCTGCATCATAGAGTTGATGGTTATATTGTTTGTTATATTTTTCAAATGATAAATCAATAGTATTACTCTTAAATTTATATCCTACGCCAAGAGAAAAACCTTTTCTATCGCTATAGTAATCAGTATTACGATACGGACTTCCATCAATTCTATAACCAGCTCTGTAGCTCATGCTATTAGATCTTATTTCAGCACCAATTTTATAGGAATTAGCAACAGTTAGGTTATTATAAATTGCCCAATTTAAATCAGAAAAATGAGAATCTTCAAATTCATCTGATGTTCTAAATTCCATTTTGCTATAATCCTTTCTAGAATAATCAAGACTTATAAGTCCTAATTTATTTATTATAATTGCTAAACTACCTGTTATTTTAGAAGGCGTTTGAATAGTATATTCTTCAAATACATTAATAGCATTTGGATCTAGGACTATTGTATTTTCTTCATCACTTTGATCAATAAATCTTGTGGCTAAATATTGTCTTGTTTCCTCTTTAATTGTATACCATACAGGCGAGTCATAGGTAATACCAAATCTTAGCCAATCAGTTAATTTAGCAATTGTTCCTAATTGAAATGAAAATCCTTCACCAAATGCTGAAAGTCTATTTTCAAGGTTTATATCTGTAATATGCAAATTGCCAGACTGGCCATTAGTATTTGATTCTTCTAGAATATTATAGTTGTCGTAATCTATAAAATGTGCATTTAGGTTAAGGCCTAGGTGCAGTTTTTCAGAATATTGAGCACCAACATTTGCAGTAAATTTTCCGTTATATCCTCTTGAAATTGAATAATATGTTTGATTGAATGTTCCAGGGGCAACATTTGAGGTATATGAGGTATTATCATCTTCAAAAGAATCAGGTTCTAATATAAATGATTCATATCCTAAAAATGCTTGCTGATGTGGGTATCCAAAGGTATTCCCTATATCTACATAAGCATCAGTTATTGATTCATTTTCGAAAGCAGAAATTTGATCTAATCTTAATCCTTGAGCGTTAGCTAAGAAAAAACTATCAATAGAATTAGAATTAGTAAAATCTCTAGCAAAAAATTCATTAAAGTTATTATTGGTTTGGTCATAAGATAATCCTACAACAATTCTCTTCCATTTTTTAGCCGCACCAATATTATTAAACACAAACACACCACCTATTTGGTTCATTGTTAGATTGGATTTATCTTGAGTATTATATACATTTAAAATACTAACATCATTTGTCTTTTTATCACTGGTAAATGATAATGAGAAATAACTGTTATTAAAAATAGCAGAGCCTGCTGGATTTGCACTAATTGAAGAAATTTCACCACCTAAGGCTCCAAAAGCACCTCCCATAGCAGAATATCTTGCTGATCCATCAATGTTATTGTTTGTATAGTTTAATGCATCTGATATGTTCTGTGACATTAAATTAAGTGTTGATATGCAGAAAAATATAACTAGAATTATTCTATTCATAACTTAAAAATTTAAATGAAATTTATATATAGCATTAATATCCTCCAGATCTACCTCCAGATTTACCACCCGATCTACTTCCGCTAGAACTACTTCCACTAGAAGGTCTTGAGCTACCAGAGGGTTTAAAACTAGGACTAGAATTAAAACTAGGACTAGAATTATATGAGGGTTTACTATTATTTGATGGTTTACTATTACTTCCATCATAACCACTTGGTTTATAATTGTAATTGGAAGAGGGTTTTGTGTTTGGTTTATACGTGTTATTGCTAGGCTTACTTCCTGCACCATAATTAGAAACAGGTTTTGAGTAGTAGCTAGGTTTGACTCTAGCGGCACTATTTATCCTATCTATCCTTGAAATTCTATCTCTTAGAGAGGAAGAACTAAGATTACTAACTCTATTACTTATCCTGGTTGTATTATTTGTATAACCAGATCTTAAAGAAGAAGCATTTCTAGATCGCCTTCCTCCACTAATATATGCTATAGATGTATTATTCCATTGATTTTGGAAGTATGGATAGTTGTAATAATTATAATGGCTATAATAAAATGGATGACCATAACCCCCCCAACCCCAAGGACTAAAAAAGTCATTATAATATCCACCAAAACCTCCATAAAGGTATGGACGTAACCAATAATTATTATATCCATAACCCCATGTATTCCATACACTTCCATATCCGTATCCATAATTATTTAACCATATAGGGTAATTCCATAATCTTGACCAGTAGATGCTGTTATAAGCATGGCCTCTATATAGGTTTATTGTAAGATGATCAATATCTTCCCCCCACGGAGCGTAATCTTTCTTAATCGTGTCATTTTCAACTAAACCTTCATAGTTTTCAACATCAGTAAAAACAGAATCATTTAAGGATTCAACCTCTTCATATTGCATTGATTTTTCACTAAATACCGTTTGATAGTATGAGTTTTTTATTTCTTTATCATAAACAAGTTCTTGATTAGATTCTTGCTGAGAAGGTATATAGCCTACTTTCCTGAGCTCCTTTTTATTTTCATCATAAATACCGTCATTAATATTTCCAGAGTATTGATAAGAACCACATGAAAGTAAAATAATTGAAAAAGTGATCAATAAAATTGATCTTTTTACTAGAAGAAAATTGTATAATTGCATATCTCTACAATTTAATTGTTGAACAAAACAAAAATAGTTAGATTTGTAAATCAACAAAAGTTATCTATTAACACAACTGCAATAGTTGTGCCAATTTACAAAAAATGGCAAAAAATCTTATAACTAGAGAGGAAGATTATTCAAAATGGTATAATGATTTAGTTGTTAAATCAGGTTTGGCTGAGAATTCTTCAGTAAGAGGATGTATGGTAATTAAACCATATGGTTATGCGATTTGGGAAAAAATGCAGGCTCAATTAGACAAGATGTTTAAGGAAACAGGACATCAAAATGCATATTTTCCTCTATTTGTTCCTAAGAGCTTGTTTGAAGCTGAAGAAAAAAATGCTGAAGGTTTTGCTAAAGAATGTGCAATAGTTACACATTATAGGCTTGAGACAGATCCTGATAATCCAAAAAAATTAAGAGTTGACCCGAAGGCTAAACTAGAGGAGGAGCTAATTATAAGACCAACTAGTGAAGCTATTATCTGGAGTACTTATAAAAAATGGATTCAATCCTATAGAGATTTACCCATTTTAATTAATCAATGGGCAAATGTAGTAAGATGGGAGATGAGACCCAGACTGTTTTTAAGAACGGCTGAATTTTTATGGCAAGAAGGACATACTGCTCATCAAACTGAAGATGAAGCGATGCAAGAAGCATTAATGATTAATTCAATCTATGCAGAATTTGCCGAGAAACACATGTCTATGCCAGTAATTCAAGGTATAAAATCTGAAAATGAAAGATTTGCAGGAGCAGAAGAAACTTTTTGTATTGAAGCTCTTATGCAGGATGGTAAGGCTCTACAAGCAGGTACGTCGCACTTTTTAGGACAGAATTTTGCAAAAGC
>JAAZXZ010000117.1 GCA_014239895.1 Flavobacteriaceae bacterium | reverse complement strand
TATAGATATTTCAGGTTTTTAAGAGGATTTTCTTCCATAATTATCATATCAGCATATTTTCCAACCTCAATAGTTCCTATTTCTTTTTCCATGCCAATTGCTTCAGCAGCATGAAGTGTAGCGGCCCTTATAACTTCCATAGGATGAAAACCTGATTCTCTAATAAGTTCAAGTTCTTGGATGTACCCAAAACCATAAAGATTATACATATAACCAGAGTCAGCCCCAGCAGTAACTCTACCACCTCTATTTTTATATTCATTAATAAATGTCATCCAAAGTTTATAATTTTCTTTCCATTCCATTTCCATTTCTGTTCCCCAGTCAAAGTATGCAGCACCATGGTTATCTCTTCCAGGAAGAAAAAATTTAAGTAGTGTTGGAGTGGTGTAATCTTTATGCCATTCTAATCTACTTCCTCTGCCTACATCTCTAAAAATACTATAAGGGACAAAAGTTACGTCTATAGTAAAATCTAATTCAATAAGTTCATCCATAACTTCATTCCATTTTTTGGAATAGGGTTTAGCTGCTTGTTTCCATAATCTTCCTGCTTCACCAAACCTATGTTGTTCGTTATTATAATTATAGTCAAGAGGATAATTTTGAACTGTTCTGTCATCAAATAGTGCTTCTGGTAAACCATACCAATGTTCCATTGTAGTAAGACCTAATCTAGCAGTTTCTAGAACATCCATCCATGCTACATCCATTTGAGCATGATGGCATGCTGATCCAAGTCCATGTTTATTATTTTCTTTTAGCGCAGCTTCAAAAATATCTGGTCTAGCACCTCCAAATTTTATTCCATCAGAACCATTTTCTGCATTTTTTTTAACCCATGCTGTAGCCTCTTCTGGAGAATTTATTCCATTTTTTGCACCTTGTCCAAATCGTGTATAAGCAAGAATTCTTGGAGCTGTAATTTTATTTTTTCTACTATCTTCTTTTTGTTTGAGCACCCATTTTAAACCGTTTCCGCATCCAGGGTCACGAATGGTTGTTATACCATGAGCCATCCATAGTTTATAAACATAATCCGCTCTTCCTCTGGTTGTTTCTCCAATATGACCATGCATATCAATAAAGCCAGGTAATAAATACATGCCGTGAGCATTAATTTCTTTTGCACCTTTTATTGCTTTGGGTCTTCTATTTTCATTAATTTCAAGGCCTGGAAACCCAACACTTCTTATGCTTGCTATTTTATTGTCCTCAACTACTACATCTACTGGTCCTATTGGAGGTGCTCCATTACCATTGATTAGAGTTGCCCCCCTTATGATTAATTGTTCAAAAGGGCCTTCTCCTCTAAAACGTTCAGGAGCTTCTGCTATCTGGCTGATAGAAAAGTTGTAATAAAATAAATTGATTAGGGTAATTAATAATATCTTTTTCATTTTGTTTAATAATTTATTAGGTTAATTATTCTCCAGGAACACTTATGTTACTTCCTAGAAATAGTGCGTTTAAAAACAATTTGTTGGTTCCATACCAAGATCCTCTAAAATTTGGATTATCAGCAAATAAAACAACTCTACCACTTCCAATTTTTGAAACTATTAGAGATGCAGATGATTTCAAATATTTTTCCATATTTTTCTTGGAAATATACCCATCAATATGAGGATCTTTTGTATAAACAGCAACATTAGAATAATAATTTTTTGAAGGTTTTATAAAAACATTGTTGTTTTTATAAACTGGAATTTGATCATCTCTATATCCAAATGCAAGCGGATGGGTCCTGTCAAGATCTACTTTAAAAATAGCTCCTCCTAATCTTTCCCTGCCAATATGTTCACCAGCATCAACATATCTTCTTCTTTCTTTCTTTGATGAATCCTTATACGTTACTAATGATTCATTAACTAATTTTTTATCAATTGCCCATTTAGAAGCATTTGCTATGGTAATAAGTGTGTTACCTTTTGAAACCCAGCTCTTTATTTTACTTACAGTTGTTGAATCTAGCTGACTATATGCTGACACAATAACTAAGGAATTATATTTGTCCAAACTTGTTCTTTCGAATTGGCTCATTCTAATTTTGGTAATTGGCATATTAACTCTTGTATCTAAAAGATGCCAGACTTCTCCTGCTTCATATGAATTAACACCTTCACCAACTAGAAGAGCTGCTTTTACATTTTTTACAACTCTAAAATTATTACTACCTAAATCAATACCTTTTATACTAAATCCAGTAGAGGTCTGATAAATTGGAACATTATATTTTTTCTGTGAATTTAAAACTATAGTATATAACTCATCAGAAGAAACCTTCTGCTTACTTACAGGAATTAGGATTGTTCCATAATTAAACGATTTTATTGATTCATTTGTATTAATTGTCAATGGCTTAAACGCAGAATATGCAACAATTCCCTTTGATTGCAAATATGCTAGAGTAGCTGGAGAGTTATAATCATCCCAGTCTATCAAATATGCATAATCTGACTTACTCACAAGGTTTACCTTAACAACATCTTTTGTATCTACTATCTCACTTCCTAGACTATATGACTTCAATCCTTTATGCTTCATATTATAGAAGTTAGAAACACTCCAAGCTGAGGCATCATAAAAAACACTATCTCGATACTTGTTATAGGTTTCGAAAACATTCTTAACCATTCTTGATTGAGTTTGATCTACAGGAACAACGTAACGGTTACCTTTTTCATAAACCTTTATCTTGTGTAATAACAAGTTTTCTATAAAAGCCTTGTTTCTATTCTGATCGTATAGATCACCGAATTCGTATGCTTTAATTTTATCTTTTGCAACATCTGTTAGAGCAGATTTAAAGAAATCCTTTTGATAGTCTCTTAGCGTGGTTTTATTCTCTACAGAAGCTTTTACTGTTGCAATACTTGACAGATATTGATTTCGTATAGTAAAACCAAATGACATTGTTCCATAATTAGTTTCTTGCAAATGCCCTCTTGAGCTTGCCTGCTCAAATAGTATTCCAAGTCCACCATGTAAGTCTAAGTATGATGATCCATATCCAGGATATGTGCCATCAAATGATTCTTTTGTATAGTAAAATGTACCTATACTATCCATTGCTTTTTGATAGTATGTAGCAAAAAGTGAATTTAAATCCTCATAGTTTTCTTTTGGCATTAGTGGTTTATCAGAAGCATTGTCTTTCATAGGCTCAAAAAAGTAATTGCTATTTGTTCCCATTTCATGAAAATCTGTAACGACATTAGGATACCATGTATGAAACCATGTTAATTTTCCTTTACTCTCAGGGTTTACAGCTAAAAGCCAATCACGATTTAAATCAAACCAGTAGTGATTGGTTCTACCCCTTGGCCAAGTTTCGTTATGCTCAGCATCATTTCCATCAGAAACTAGATTTATAGATTTAAATTGATTTGCCCATTGCGTATGCCTATCTCTTCCATCAGGATTAATTGTAGGATCAACAAATACTACTGATTCATTTCTGAAGGTATTAATTGTTTTATTTTTTGATGCAACAAGCGTATATGCTGTAAGCATAGCTGCTTCTGAACTTGAAGGTTCATTTCCGTGCACATTATATCCAAGATTTATTACTATAGGCAGACTCTCATCAGCGTTTACTTCTGCAGTTGGGTCTGTATATTTTAAATGTTCTTGTCTTATTGATTCTATGTTAGTTAAATTATCTTCAGATGAAATACAAAGCAACACTAATTTTCTTCCCTCATGAGTCTTTCCATAGGTTATCAAATTTGCTCTAGGAGAGGTATTTGAAAGATAGTTTAGGTAAGCCACAATTAGATCATGTCTTGTGTGTTGGAACCCAATTTCATATCCTAGGAATTCTTCAGGGCTGCTAATTGAGTTGTCATAAGGTCCATTATTTTCTAAAAAATAATCTTGACTGTTTATACTATTAGTAAAAAGAAAAACTAGTAATACGTATTGAAAAAATATTCTTATTTGCATAAATTTAAATTTTAGGGGTAATGATAAAAATACTAATTAAATTTAATTGAAAATTAAAAAGTATAGTATTTTTGCTATATATGTTATAAAATGAATAGATTTCTTCTTGTTTTATTTAGCTTGTTGCTTATCCTAAATTGTGAAAATAAAAAAAGGTATGACAAGAGTTTTACTCCTTTCCAAAAAGAAATGAACGAATTCTTTAAGGATGCTTCTATTTCACCACTTAAAGAAAAGGATCTAAAAAATTTCAAGGGATTAGATTTTTTTGCATTTGATTCTAGCTATGTTGTTAATGCTGCCTTGATTAGAACTCCAGAGGAGAAGTCTTTCAAGATGAAAACTACAACTGACAGGCTTCCAGAATATATTAAATATGGAATTGTAACCTTTGATTTATTTAATAAAAGTTATAGTCTAAATATCTACAGAAATTTAGATATAATAAATAATGAAGGCTATCAGGACTATTTATTTCTTCCTTTTTTAGATGATACAAATGGATTTGAATCTTACGGTGGTGGTAGATATATTGATCTTGATATTCCTAAAGGAGATAATTTAGTAATTGATTTTAATAGCGCCTATAATCCTTACTGTGTATATGATGAGAAATATTCCTGTCCAATTGTTCCTAGAGATAACTATTTGTCAATAAAAATTAAGGCTGGTGTTAAAAACTTTAAGAAGAATTAATTTATAAATTAAAGACATTATAATACCTTGAAGTATTATTAAATTTTTTATTATTTAATAGCTAACTAGATTATAAACTAACTATTTATTGAGTGAAGGCTATTCTTTCTTTTTTGATTTTTATAACACCTTTATTGAGTTATTCACAATTACATCATCAAATGATCTCCTCTCAGGGATCTACAAATATTACTGAAGGTATTGTAGTTACGCAAACAATAGGTCAGCAATCAATTATAGGTAATAGTGAGGTTGCTGGACTTGCTTTTGGTCAGGGATTTCAGCAAAGTATT
>JAAZXZ010000122.1 GCA_014239895.1 Flavobacteriaceae bacterium | reverse complement strand
CATATATTTGCTCCACTTTCAACTGAAATGTATTAAAACATGAAGAACAAAGGATTGATAAAATTTTTGGCATGCCTATTTGGTTTAGTTTGTATATTCCAATTAGTTCTTACTTTCCAGTTTAATCAGATTGAAAATCGAGCTGACGATTATACTATCAATTTTGTTGATGATTCAGAGGAAAATTTTGATACTAAAAGAAGAGACTTAAAACTAAGATATTTGGATTCTATATCAAATATTTCAGCTTTCAATATTCTAATTGCTGACTATACTTATGATGAACTTAAGAAAAAGTCAATGAAATTAGGCCTGGACTTAAAGGGAGGAATAAATGCTATTTTACAGATTTCAGTCAAGGATATACTAAAAAGTTTGTCTAATAATAGTACAGATCCAATATTTAATAAGTCTTTGAGTGATGCTGAAGAAATGCAAAAAAATAGTCAAAACACTTATTTAGAGGACTTTTTTATAGCATTTGATGATATTAAAGGAGATAGTAAACTTGCATCTCCAGATATCTTTGCCAATAGAACTTTAAGTGAAGAAATTACTTTTAATATGTCTGACGATGAAGTAAGACCAATATTAGAGGAAAAAATAGACGAAAGCATTGAATCTGCATTACAAGTTTTAAGAAAGAGGGTAGACCCTGACGGCCTTTTATCACCTGTTATTCAAAGAATTGGAAGTTCAGCTAGAATTCTATTTGAATTGCCTGGGGCTAATGATGTTGAGAGAATTAAAAAATTATTACAAGGAACTGCACAACTGGAGTTTTGGGATGCTTTTAAAGGAGAAGAATTTATTCAGTTTATAGTTCAAGCTAACGAAATTGTTAAAAATATTGAAGATTCATCTGACGAATCTATAGTTGATTCTCAGCAGGATGAAGAAACCAGTGAAATTGAAGAATTATTAGGTTCTGAAACTCAGCTCGATTCTGTTGTTAATCCCATTTTAGATTTAATTAAAGGTCAAGGTTACC
Organism: Flavobacteriaceae bacterium; assembly: GCA_014239895.1. Taxonomy (GTDB): domain Bacteria; phylum Bacteroidota; class Bacteroidia; order Flavobacteriales; family Flavobacteriaceae. The sequence continues at coordinate 3,877 of JAAZXZ010000122.1, read as the reverse complement.
CAGGAGGGCCTGTAATTGCAACATTTGATTCTAGAGGAAAAGATAAAATTTCAAAATATTTAGCTCTTCCGAATGTGAGATCCTTACTTTCTACAGAACAAAGATTTGTTAAATTTTCATGGGGAATTACCCAGATTGATGATGAAGGAAATGAGTATTCTGAATTATATGCTTTAAAAGGAAATAGAGAAAATGAACCTTTATTGAACGGCTCAGTAATAACTGATGCTAGACAATCCTATTCAATTGATGGTGTTAGCCCTACTGTAAGTATGCAAATGAATAGTAAGGGGGCAAAAATATGGGAAAAGATGACTGGAGATGCCTTTAATCAGGGATCTCAAATTGCAATAGTATTAGATGATATTGTATATTCTGCTCCGGGAGTTACAAGCGGCCCTATTTCTGGTGGTAATTCTGAGATTTCAGGTTCTTTTGATACTGCAGAGGCAATAGATTTAGCAAATGTTCTTAGAGCAGGAAAACTTCCTGCATCTGCAGATATTATTCAAGCAGATGAAGTTGGTCCATCACTAGGACAAGAGGCTATCGACAGCGGAATATTATCTTTTCTTATAGCACTTATTTTAGTATTAGTTTGGATGATATTTTATTATGGTAAGGCAGGAATCTATTCAAACTTAGCCTTATTTTTTAATGTCATATTAATTTTCGGGATACTTGCTGGATCAGATGCTGTTCTTACTCTACCAGGAATAGCGGGTATTATACTGACTATTGGTATTGCAGTGGATGCAAATGTACTTATATACGAAAGAGTAAGAGAAGAGTTATATAGTGGAAAGAAATTAAAAGCTGCTATTGTAGATGGATACCATAATGCATATTCTTCAATTTTAGATGCAAATATTACTACAGGATTAACTGCTTTGATTCTTAAAATATTTGGTACAGGTCCAATTGAAGGTTTTGCTACAACACTTTTAATAGGTATAATAACATCACTTTTTACGGCAATATTTATTTCTAGGTTATTAGTGAATTGGGATATTAACAGAGGATCTCAATTTAATTTTTCCACGTATTTAACAAATGGCTTGTTTAGAAACATGTCTATTGATTTTCTTAAGTACAGAAAAATGGCATATATATTATCATTTGTAGTAATTTCTTCAGGGCTATTTTCTTTGTTTACTTCCGGCTTAGATCAAGGAATTGATTTTGTTGGTGGTAGAACCTATACGATTAGGTTTGACAGAGATATGAATACAGAGGAAGTAAGACAATCAACTGATAAAGTATTTGGAAGTTCTGAAATTAAAACAATTGGATCTCCAAATCAGCTAAAAATTTCTACAAAATATAGAGTAGATGAGAATACTGCTGAAGCAGATGAAGATGTTCAAAGAAAATTATATGAATCACTTGAAACATTTTTACCAGAAAATTACACTTATGATCAATTTTTAAATGCAGAAAATAATGTAGGGAAAATGATGTCTGCAAAAGTTAGTCCTACTATAGCAGATGATATAAAACAGAATTCTTTTTGGGCGGTACTTGGATCATTAGTTGTTGTATTTCTCTATATCTTATTTAGGTTTAGAAAATGGCAATTCTCATTGGGTGCTGTAGCAGCAGTTTTTCATGATGTATTAATTGTTTTAGGAATTTTCTCTCTTACATATAGATTTATGCCTTTTAGCATGGAAATTGATCAAGCATTTATTGCGGCAATTCTGACTGTAATAGGATATTCTCTTAATGACACAGTTGTTGTATTTGATAGAATTAGAGAGTTTGTTAATGAACATTCTACATGGGAATTTAAGAAAACTGTAAATTCTGCACTTAATAGTACATTAAGTAGAACATTAAATACATCATTTACAACATTAGTTGTACTAGTTTCTATGTTTATACTAGGAGCTGATTCTCTTAGAGGATTATTATTCGCTTTAATTGTTGGAGTTGTGGTAGGTACATATTCTTCCGTATTTGTAGCGACACCTATAATGCATGACACTACAGGTAAATCCGAGAAATAGTCTATCAGTTATTTTTTTCTGAACATTAAGTAAATTCCTAATATAATAAAAGGGACGCTCAACACTTGACCGGTATTCATGCCAAGAATCCAATCTTCTCTCCCTTGAACCTGAGCAACTTTAAAAAATTCAATTACAAATCTTAAACTCCACAATAGAACAAAAAATAAGCCTAACATATAACCAGAAATGCTGGCTTTATTTGTTTTCCAATAAATAAAATACATAACAACAAAAATAACTATATATCCAAATGCTTCATATAATTGTGCTGGATGTCTAGCAAAGTCTTCGCCTAAGGCTTTAAAAACGACTCCAAAAATACTATCAGTTTTATATCCAATGATTTCTGAGTTGAAAAAATTTCCAATTCTAATAAATGCCCCACCTATAGCCACAGGAATTACTATTCTATCTAATATCCATAAAACAGATTTATGTAAAACCCTAGTGTTATATAAATACATAGCTGTTATTATTCCAATGGCAGCTCCATGGCTAGCAAGACCCCTAAAGCCTGTAAACTCAAATGTTGGATTAAATCTAAAGGGTAGGAATACGCTAAAAAAGTCTTGTTCAAAAAGCTCAAATTGATAGAAAATTACATGTCCCAGTCTAGCCCCAATCATTGTTCCAAGTATGGTATATATAAACAATGAATCTAGTTTTTCTACGGAAAGATTTTCTTTTACATAAATTCTCTTCATTATATACCAACCCAATATAAAGGCCAGCATCCACATCAAACTATAATAGTGAATTGTAAATTTTCCAAAAAGATCTATTCCTGCAGAACTTGGATCCCATGTGGTTTGTAAAGCAATCATTAGTTTTATTTTAGATTAATAATTAAGGAACAGGATCGTATCCTGATCTCCCCCAAGGATGACAACTTAAAATTCTTTTTGACATAAGAAATAGTCCATAAAATATTCCATGTTTTTGCAATGCTTCAATAGAATATTGAGAACAAGTTGGTTGAAAACGACATGTTGCTGGAGTTAGTGGTGAAATTATTTTTTGGTAAAATTTAATTAATAAAATCATAGGATATGTTAATAATTTCATCTCTTATAATCTTAATTAATTGTAAAATCTGTTTTACCATCATTATCATTTAAAATTATACCTGCATTTTTTAAATCATCTCTTATTTTATCACTTAATTCAAAATCCTTATCATTTCTAGCTTTATCTCTTAATTCAATTAATATTTCAATTACAGATTTAATTTTGTCATTACCTGTTTTTGACTTGTTTTTTTCTAACCCTAATACATCAAAGACAAATTCGTTTAGTTTTATTTTGATTTCTTTAAGATCATTTTTGTTAATCCCTGCCTTTTCAGTTTTAACTAGATTTATGAATTTTACTACATCAAAAATCTGTGCAATTAAAATAGGTGTATTGAAATCATCATTCATTGCATCGTAGCAATTGCTAATCCAATTTTTGACATTAAATTCAGTCTTAGTAGAAACTTTCAAATTATCTACATTATCAATAGCGTCCATTAATTTGTTATATCCTTTTTCCGAAGCAACAAGAGCATCATTACTTAGGTCAAGAATACTTCTATAATGAGCTTGCATCATGAAAAACCGTATTACACTTGGAGAAAAAGCCTTAGATAGAAGATCATTATCTCCTGAAATAATTTCTTTTGGTAAAACACTATTCCCAGTTGATTTAGACATTTTACTTCCGTTAAGGGTTAGCATATTTGAATGCATCCAATAATTTGCTGGATTTGTATTAAAACATGCATTTGCTTGAGCAATTTCACATTCATGATGTGGAAATTTTAAGTCCATTCCACCTCCATGAATGTCAAACTTTTCTCCTAAATATTTACTACTCATAGCAGT
>JAAZXZ010000120.1 GCA_014239895.1 Flavobacteriaceae bacterium | reverse complement strand
TACCCCTTGTAAAGTTGTTTTTGTATTCTGATTACATGAGAATAATACTAAAAAAAATAAAATAGCTCTATTCATTTCTTTTTAGTTATTCTGTACCAATAGGGCTTCATAATAGTTTTTTCACTTATCCTTAAACTAAATACCAAAATCATCAAATCTGATATTCTCATCAGGAATGCCAAAATCTTCACCCATTTTTTGAACAGCCTGATTCATTAGTGGTGGGCCACAGAAATATAGCTCAATATCTTCAGGAGATTCATGATGATTTAGGTAGTTGTCAATAACACAATTATGAATAAAACCAACAAAACCATCTCCTTCAGAATTAATGTCTTTTTTAATTTTCCAATTATCTTCAGGAAGAGGTTCAGAAAGAGATATATAAAATTTGAAATTTGAAAAAGATTTTTCAAGTTTATAAAAATGGTCAAGGTAGAATAATTCTCTTCTAGATCTTCCTCCATACCAGTAAGTAACTTTTCTTCCAGTCTTCAAAGTATTAAATAAATGATATAGGTGAGACCTCAATGGAGCCATCCCAGCACCTCCGCCAACATACAACATTTCAGCTTCAGAATGATTGATAAAAAACTCACCAAATGGTCCTGAAATAGTCACTTTATCTCCCGGTTTTCTTGAAAACATATATGAAGATGCAATACCAGGGTTTACATCCATCCAAGAGTTATTATCTCTATCCCAAGGAGGAGGAGCTATTCTTACATTTAACATTATGTCCCTACCTTCTGCAGGATATGAAGCCATAGAATATGCTCTTTCAATTGTTTCAGAATTCTTCATTACTAATGGCCATAAATCAAATTTATCCCACTCAACCTTAAACTTGTCTAGAGAATCGTGCTCTTCTGGATGAGCTTCAATATCCATATCAGAAAATTTCACTTCAGTTTCTGGGATTTCTATTTGTATATAGCCTCCTGCTTTATATCCCATATCCTCTGGAATTCGGATAACAAATTCTTTAATAAATGATGCAACATTATAGTTTTTAACTACTGTGGCTTCCCATTTTTTTATACCAAAAACCTCATCAGGAATACTAATATCCATATCCTGTTTAACTTTTACTTGGCATGCAAGTCTAGCACCAGACTGCAGCTCCTTTCTAGTAAAGTGCGGGGTTTCTGTTGGTAATGCCACTCCTCCTCCAGAATTAATATGACATTCGCATTGAATACAGGTACCTCCTCCTCCACACGCAGATGGTAAAAATATCTTTTGAGAACTAAGTGTTGTAAGTAAAGAATCTCCAGAATTAACTTCAATTTCCCTTTTCCCGTTAATATTAATTTTAACAGGTCCTGAAGGAGATAGTTTCTCCTTAACAAATAAGAGCATTAATATTAATAATAATGTAACCACTAGTAATATACCTATTACTAGAATTATAGATTTCGAAATAGAAGTTGCTAGTATCATACCTTACTCTATATCATTATTTGTATCCATAAGTATTTGATCTTCTTCATTGATATAATCTTCACTATCTGAATCTAAAACTATTTCTTCTGTTGTGGTTTTGGGAGCTTCATCTCCTCCTGTTAACATTCCTCCAAAACTCATAAAACCAATTGCCATCAAACCTGTTATAATAAACGTAATTCCAAGACCTCTTAATGGAGGAGGTACATTGGAATATCTAATTTTTTCACGAATTGATGCAAGGGCTAAAATTGCCAACCACCAACCTATTCCTGACCCAATTCCATAGGTCAATGCTAATTCAATTGAAGGAATTTCTCTTGACTGCATAAATAATGAACCTCCTAATATTGCACAATTAACAGCAATCAAAGGCAAAAATATTCCTAGTGAATTATAAAGTGCTGGTGAAAATTTTTCGACAATAATCTCAACTAATTGAACCATTGTTGCTATTGTAGCAATAAATAATATAAAGGATAAGAAATCAAGATTATATTCTTCAAAACTTGGATGTAACCATTTCATAGCACCATCCTGTAGTACATAAGTATCTAAAAGCCAATTTAAAGGAACTGTAATAGTTAATACAAAAAGCACAGCTGCTCCAAGACCATTAGCAGTAGCAACTTTTTTGGAAACTGCTAGATATGAACACATTCCTAAGAATGTGGCAAATACCATATTGTCAATAAAAATAGATTTAAATAATAATTCTATATGTTCCATATTTAATCTTCAATTAAATGAGTGCTTTTTGACCGTTGAATCCAAATGATAATTCCAACAACAATCAATGCCATTGGTGATAATAACATAAACCCATTGTTTTCATATCCAAAGGCATATAGCCCAGTCATATCAATAGCATCTCCAAAAACAGGATAACCCCAAAGAGTTCCTGAACCTAATAATTCTCTAAAAAACCCTACAATTACTAATATTAAAGCGTAACCTAATGCATTTCCAATACCATCAAGGAATGATCTCCAAGGAGTATTACCAAGAGCAAATGCTTCAAACCTTCCCATAATTATACAATTGGTAATTATAAGACCAACAAATACAGATAGAGTTTTACTTAATTCATAAGCATAAGCTTTTAAAACTAAATCTACTATAACTACTAGGGTTGCAATAACTATTAATTGGACTATTATTTTAATTCTGGGTGGAACGATATTTCTTATTAAAGAAATTACAACATTACCTGTTCCCATTACAAATAAAACCGCAATAGACATTACAACCGAGGCTTCAAGTTCAGCTGTGATTGCCAATGCTGAGCAAATCCCAAGAACCTGAATAGTTATCGGATTATTATCTGATAATGGATCTAGTATTAATTTGCTATCTCTTTTTGATAATAATGCCATCTAATTCTTTTTTAATTGTTTAAAGTATGGTACGTATAATCTCAAATCACTTTTAATCATTGCAGAAACGCCATCACCCGTTATAGTGGCACCAGCAATTGCATCTACCCTATTATCATTCTTTATTTCATTTCTAGGATCAAGATCTTTCTTAGAGACAGTTATTCCTATAAAATTACCATTAGAATCCAATAAGTTCTCACCAATGAAATCATCCATAAAAAATCTCTGATTTATATTAGCTCCTAATCCTGGGGTTTCTGCCTGGTGATCAAAATAAGCACCTTGAATTATCATGTCCTCATCCATAGAAACATAACCCCAAATTGAATTCCATAAACCCTTTCCTCTTATTGGTGCAACATAATATTTTTTATCATCCTTTTCAGCGATAAATAAAGGCAATCTTCTATTATAACTTGCATCCTTAGCAAGTGTTTTTTCTTTTTTTACTTCTATTAAATAGGCTTCTTCATCTTCAATTATTTTACCTCCTTGAATATAAATTTGATTAACTACATATTTATCAAATTCAATAGGAGCTTTATCTTTAGAAATGAACCTAACACTACTACCTTCATTGTCATTAATGCCAATTGCATAGAGTATATTCTGCTGTTTTTCTAGAATTTTATTTGTATCTATTCTTTCTCTTAAAGACGAATCAATAGCAGCAAGTAATGTTCCTACAATAATTACCATACCAATGGCAAAAAGCAGCGTATATGAATTTTTATCTGTATTAATTCCCATTCTAAGCAGTTTTTAATTTAATTCTATTAAGCCTTTTCTTAACATTAGATTCTATAACATAATGATCAATTGTAGGGGCAAAAACATTCATTAATAATATTGCTAAAAATACTCCTTCAGGATAGCCAGGGTTAAATACTCTAATCATAATTGAAATAAAACCAATTAAAAACCCATAAATCCATTTACCTTTTAAAGTCTGTGCTGCAGTTACTGGATCAGTTGCCATGAAAACTGCACCAAATAAGATACTCCCTATCAACAAATGCTCCCAAAAAGGAACACTCATTAAGCCATAAAATTTACTAGTTTCCGTAATCCATCCTAGATCAACTACCTGATTAAAAATTAAACCCATAAAAAGAGCACCTGCGATTGTACTAAGCATTATTCTCCATGAACCAATCTTTGTAAAAATTAAAAATAGCGCACCTAGAATAATTAATATTTTAGAAGTTTCTCCTATAGATCCCGGTATAAATCCAATAAACATGTCTGAAAGCGAATAAATAATTTCTTGATTTTGAGCATAACTACCCAATATTGTTTCTCCCGAAATTGCCTCAGCTGTACCTGCTCTTTCCACTGCTTGATGAACCCATACTTTATCTCCACTCATCCATGTAGGATAGGCAAAAAACAAAAAAGCTCTAATAGTAAGCGCTGGATTTAGAATATTCATTCCTGTTCCTCCAAATATTTCTTTTCCAATTATAACACCAAAAATCACAGCAACAGCTAGCATCCAAAGAGGTAGATCAACAGGAACAATTAATGGAACTAACATGCCGGTCACTAAATACCCTTCTTCAACTTCATGACCCTTTATGACTGCAAAAATAAATTCAACAGTAAGTCCTACAACATAAGATACTATAACAAGCGGGAGGACTTTGGTTGAACCCAATATAAAATTCTCCCAAGTAATAAAATTACCTAAAAATGAGGCTTCTCTAATTATTCCATTAGCATCATCAACAGCTGCATAATGCTGAAAACCAGCATTAAAAATACCAAATAGCAGACATGGAACTAGTGAAAGGATAACCATGTTCATTGTTCTTTTCAAATCATCTGCTGCCTTTATATGAGTGCCCCCTTTAGTTACATCAT
>JAAZXZ010000160.1 GCA_014239895.1 Flavobacteriaceae bacterium | reverse complement strand
TTTAAATAGCTATAAGGACTTGAATAGCTTGGAGCACCTCCTGGGACACCAGTGTTGTAAATAAGATTTAAATACATTTTTAAATCAGGAATATTTGGAATATAATCTTGAAATAAAACCCCAAACTTTAATCTTTGATCTGTTGGTCTTGCAATATATCCCTGGTTATTTATATTTTCTTCTGTTCTAAGATATCCTAAACTAAACCAAGATTCAGTTCCAGGAACAAATTCACCATTCAGTCTTAAATCCAGTCCATAAGCATATGCTTTTGCATCATTATTTGCAGAATACCGTATTCTTACATTATCTATTGTATACGAGTTAACATCATCCATCTTTTTATAATAGATCTCTGTTAATAATTTAAAAGGTCTATTCCATATTTTCATAGAATAATCATTAGATAAGACAAAATGAATAGATTTTTGAGCTTTTAGATTATAATTTATATTTCCATCATAATCTCTTAATTCTCTATAAAATGGTGGTTGGTAATAAATTCCTGTACTAAGCCTAAAGAGCATGTCTTTTTCCCAATTAGGTTTAATTGCGAATTGGGCTCTAGGACTTATGACAGTATTAGGTTTATTTTGGTTAATTTTCCATCCATGAATTCTTACTCCAGCATTGTAATATAATCTTCCATTTTCATTATTAACAACTTTACTCCATTGTAAATAAGATTGTAGCCTTTTGATTTTAGTGCTACTAGTTGTTCTTATGTTACTAAAAGGAAGAATTGGTCCTTGATTTGATTCATATGGTTGTTGGCTAAGTGAATTAATAAAGGGAGGGTCTATTGAGAAACCAGCAGAATCAATTACTTCCCATTCAATAATACGATCATCGATGTTTTCAGAAGTATATTTAACAGAGAATTCAAGATTATTATCATCAATTTTATAATATAATTTATTTTCAATATTAAAAATTAATGCGTCTAGACTATTTCGTGCATGATTGAGCTGAGCTCCAATTCCTTCACTAAATTCAACCTCACCTAAATCTTCATCACCAATACTGCTATTTACTTCTCCCAAATTGTATTGGGCTAATATATCAAAATATTCATTTTCAATAGTATTGAATGTAGATGCTATGAACTTTAGAATTAGATTTTTGTTTAAGTTTATTTTGGTTGTTAAAGAAGAAAAAAATGTTTTATACTTATCTTTCTCTTGACCATCATAATAAACAATTAATGCAGTAGGATCTTCTAATGTGCCAAAATTTGTTTGCCTTGTCTTAGGAGCATAATTGTAGTTGTTAACTGATATATTTGAGAATAAACTTAACTCAATTTTATCTGAAAGTGTATAATTGAAAAGATTTTGAAAATCTATAAAACTAGGCCTGTAATTAGTTTTCGTTTCTTTAGATTCAACCAATAAACTATTATCCCTATATCGAAAACCTAGAATATTTGAAATTTTTGAGTTTTTTGATAATAAGTCAGAAGAGATTCTACTACCTAATAGATTTAAATTGCCTGAAAATTTATTTTTTAATGGTTTCCTATATTTAATATCTAATACAGAAGACATTTTATCTCCATACTTAGACTGAAATCCGCCGGAAGAAAAATTTATTGATTTAATTAGATCAGTATTAACAAAGCTCAAACCCTCTTGCTGGCCAGATCTAATCAAAAATGGTCTATAAACCTCTACATCATTTACATAAACAAGGTTTTCATCAAAATTTCCACCTCTAACAGAGTATTGAGTGCTAAGTTCATTTGAAATGTTTACACCAGGAAGAGTTTTTAACAAATTTTCAATACCTGGCTGAGCTCCTCTAATTTTTCTAATAATTTCAGGATCAATATTTGATACTCCGCTGAAGTTTTCTCTAGATTTTGAATTTAAGACTATTATTGCAATTTGTTCAATACTTTCATTCATTACAGGGTTAAATTCAAAAATCTCATTATCATTTAGATTAAATTTTAGACTTATCTTTTTAAAATTAATATGAGTAAACTCAATATTAATATCTTGATTTGAATTTACATTTATAGAATAGAATCCATTAGAATTTGATATAGTTCCTGAAGAATTGGAAATAATATTTACATTTTCAATGGGAAAATCATTGGCATCTAGAATGACACCATTTATTTCAGCATTCTGCGAAAATACTTTTATAGATAAAAATAGAGTAAGTATTAGGACTATTAATTTAGTTGTATTCAATTTTAATTAGATTTTCTATAGAAAGTAGTTTTATATTCTGTTCTGTTCCCTACATTATCTATAATTTCAATATGTAGGTTGTTTTTAGCTTTTCTTACGATGTTATCATCGAAATCATACACTAAGATCCCTTTTTTAGTATTTAGTTCAAAGAGAATCCACTTATTGTTTATCCAACCATTATAACTTCTAATTCCTGATCCAACGTCATTAACCTTGATTTTCAAATTAGAAAAATTAGAGATCCAATCATTTTCCTTAAAGCCAATTGGGGAAATTGCTGGATTAATTGTATCTACACCTAGAGTATATCTGCCTAATGATTTTGTGGAAGATTTTTTCCCATTAGAGAAGTCTGTTGTATAGTTGTAACTAGTCATCTTTTTGTTATCTGATAATTTCGCTATATATAGCTGATTCTTTATTGAGTCGTTATAACGATCTGTATTAAAATAAATTGTAATAGGTTTAAGAAGGGGGATGGTGTCTTTATCAATTGATAATATATCGTTTTCAAATTTAGCTTCTAGAAGTAAATTCTTATAAAATGTTTCTTCTAAAATAGATACCCTAACAGAATTAAATTCTAATTCATATTTTTTGTCTCTCTCAATATAGGTTAATTCAACATGGTTATTAACTAGCTTTAAAGGTTTATTTGTTTTCACACCTAGAATAGGTACAACTAGCTTGCTTTTATTGCCATTGGCGTCATAGATTTTAACCTCATACTTATAAAATTCTTTATTTTTAATTGCAATAAAACCATTATTTATATTAGAACTATATAGATCCAATGGATTGTTTTCTTCAATAAATAGTTTTTGGATTCTTATTTTATGATTTTTAAAAAATGAATAGTCAATAAAAGTATTTATATGTTTAGTTTTATCAAATGATATAGAATCGAATAATATTTTTAACAAATTCTGATTATTAAGAGAAGTAATTATTTTAAATATTCCATTGCTGTTATTTGCACGATTATGTTTATCAAAAGCAACAATTCCAATTCCTATTTTCCCAGAAGACTTTAATGTATCAGAGACATAAAGAGAGCTAGTTATTTTATTAATTTTTAGCTCAGTTTGACTATCAAAAACATTGTTGCTGTCATAAGATTTATAGAATAGTTTTTTAAAGAAAGGAGTTCTATCATCTTCTATATAAATACTCGAGTTTATCAATGGGTTTATAGGTATTTGATTTTTATCTCTTACTTCAAAATGAAGATGAGGTCCACTTGTGCCTCCAGTGTTACCGCTGAATGCAATAATTTCATTTTCTAATACTGAAATTTCATTTTCTTTTGGAAAAAATTCAATTTCATAAGATTCTCTTTTGTATTGTTTGCTTTTAACAATCTCTTCTATTTTCCTTGAAAACTTTTTTAAATGTGCATATACGGTTGTGTTTCCGTCGGGATGTTTTATATACAGCGCTTTTCCATAGCCACCATGGCTAACTTTAATTCTACTTACATACCCACTAGCATAAGAATAAACATTTAATCCCTGAATCCCCTTTGTTTTGATATCTATTCCAGAATGAAAATGATTGGATCTCAATTCACCATAAGTCCCAGATAAAATTATTGGTATGTCTAATGGATTAGTTTTTTCTTGTTTTAGTAGGTTGTTTTGAGAAATAAGACTGCTAGAAATTAAAAGAATAAAAATAAGCTCACGTCTCATGAATAAAAATTTATATAAATATCTTTTTTTTAATTGAAAAAAATTAATTTTTTTAAAAAAATTGAAATTAATAATTATCTATGCTAACTTTGTTAGTATAGTATTAATGTAAGTTAGATTGAATAATTTAGAATCTTTATCTAGTCAGATTGAAAAAAAAATAACTAAAGTGTTAGGTAGGCTAGACACATTAGTTGAAAGAAATAAGGAGTTAGAAGACAGGTTAAATAAAGCTTTGAATAGAAATTCAGAACATGAAGAAATATTAGAGTCTATGAAGGATAAATATAAAGCTCTAAAGATAGCAAATACTATAACAGGTAGTGATAACAATAGTATTAAGGAAACAAAAATTGAAATTAATTCACTGATAAGAGAAGTCGATTACTGTATTTCTCAATTATCAGATTAAATAATTTAATGGCTGAGAAGTTAAAAATTAAGCTTTCTGTCGCCAATAGAGTATATCCATTGACGATTCATCCTTCTCAAGAAGAAGGTTTAAGAAAAGCTTCTCAAGAAATTAATAATATGATAAAGCAGTTTGAAGAAAATTATTCTGTTAGAGATAAACAAGATGCTCTAGCAATGTGTGCCCTTCAAATTGCCTCAAAAAAGGCTCAGAAGTCTATTAATGAGGGTAATTTAAATAAAGCGTTAGAAGATAAACTAATACATTTAAATGAATTATTAAAAGAAGTCTAGGCTTACGTTCCTTAAACTGTTATAAAACTACCTACATTAGTTTTTTTGATAAACTCAACACTAATAAATTAAAAAGGGTGAGTTTAAGTTGTTAAATCGTGCTGAATAATTCAGATTTTTGATCAGCTTTGTAGCCCTAAACCTGTTAAAACGGAGTTTACACTAAGAAAACTTGTGTGGGTTTTTTTTATATAAAAAATTAAATATGGAAACAAACACTTTATTGATAGGAGCAGTTTTAGGTTTAGTTGTTGGATTTATAGGAAATAAACTGATTGAAAGGTATAGGCTTTCTAAACAAATCGAAGATTCTAAAGAAGAATCAAAAAGAATATTAGAAATAGCTAAGCAGGAAGCAGAAAGTTTAAAGAAAAATAAAATAATTCAAGCAAAGGAAAAATTTCTTGAGCTTAAGACTGAGCATGAAAAAATTATTTTTTCAAGAGAAAATAAAATTAAAAATATAGAAAGCGAAATTTTAGAAAAAGAAAAAGAAATATCTTCTCAGTTATCTCAACAAAAAAATCTTAATACACAGTTAAAATCTAATACTGATGATTATGAAAAAAAACTTAAGGTTTTAGAAAAAAGAACTTCTGAGTTAGATAAAACTAGGAAGGAGCAAATTAAACAGCTTGAAATTATTGCTGGTCTATCTGAAGAGAATGCAAAGAATCAATTAATGGATTCAATAAAAAAGGATGCTGAAGCTGATGCCCTTGTTTATGTAAAAGAAAGGATGGAAGAAGCAGAAATGACCGTACAGCAGGATGCAAAAAAGATAATTATTAACACTATTCAAAGAATCGGCGCTGAAGAAGCAATTGATAATACTGTTTCAGTTTTTCATATTGAATCTGATGATTTAAAAGGAAGAATAATTGGTAGAGAAGGAAGAAATATTAAAGCTTTAGAATCAGCAACTGGTGTTGAGATAATAGTAGATGATACGCCTGAGGCTATTATATTGTCATGTTTTGACTCAATTAGAAGGGAAATAGCAAGAATGTCATTACACAAACTGGTTAAAGATGGTAGAATTCATCCAGCTAGAATTGAAGATGTAGTTAAAAAAACAGAAAAACAAATTGAACAAGAGATTATTGAAGTTGGAAAAAGAACTGTTATTGATCTAGGGATTCATGGATTACATCCCGAATTAATAAAAATAGTTGGAAGAATGAAATATAGATCATCATATGGTCAGAATCTTTTACAACACTCCAAAGAAGTAGCTAAATTAAGTGCAATCATGTCTTCTGAATTAGGAATTGATCCAAAACTAGCGAAAAGAGCGGGGTTATTACATGATATTGGGAAAGTGCCTAGTTCCGAAAAGGATGTTGAAACTCCTCACGCAATATTAGGAATGGAATGGTCTGAAAAATATGGTGAAAGTAAAGAAGTATGTAATGCTATAGGAGCACATCATGATGAAATCGAAATGGAATTCCTATTATCTCCTATAATTCAAGTTTGTGATGCAATTTCTGGTGCTAGACCAGGAGCTAGAAGACAAGTGTTAGATTCATATATTGAAAGGTTAAAAAATCTGGAAGAAATCGCATTTGAGTTTAAAGGCGTTCAGAAAGCTTATGCAATTCAAGCTGGTAGAGAGTTAAGAGTTATTGTAGAGAGTGAAAAAGTCAGTGATGAAGAAGCTTCAAATTTATCATTTCAGATTTCTCAGAAAATCCAAACAGAGATGACCTATCCAGGTCAAGTAAAAGTAACGGTAATTAGGGAAACTAGGGCAGTGAATATTGCTAAATAGTTTTTGAGCGTGGATGAAATTCATTCATTGCTTTAATTAGCATTTTATTATCTATATGAGTATAGATCTCAGTGGTTGTAATACTCTGATGCCCTAATAATTGTTGTATTGTTTTAAGATCTGCACCGTTTTCAAGTAAATGGGTGGCAAAAGAGTGCCTAAAGGTATGTGGTGAAATATTTTTTTTAATATTAGCCTGTTTACTTAATTTTTTTATAATGGTAAATATCATTGCTCTAGTTATAGACTTGCCTCTTCTATTTAGAAAGAGTATATCCTTAAACTGTTCTATAATTTTTATATTCCTCCTAGAGTTTTCTATATAATGTTTAATAACTCGTTTAGTCAGAGTATTAATTGGAACTAGTCTTTGTTTATTCCCTTTCCCTGTTACCTTAATGAATCCTTCACTAAAAAAAAGATCTGAAATATTTAGTGAAATTAATTCACTAACTCTTAATCCACACCCATAAAGTGTTTCAATTATAGCTAAATTTCTTTCTCCTTCACTTGAATTAAAATCAATATTTGAGATTAGTGTGTTTATTTCTTGAATTGTTAAAGTATCAGGAAGTTTCCTGGAAATTCTTGGTGATTCAATTAATGATAAAGGATTATTTGAAATATATTTTTCAAAAATTAAATATTCAAAAAAACTTCTTAAGCCAGATATTATTCTAGATTGAGAAGAGGAGCTAATAGATTTAGAAATAGAATATATAAATTCCTTAATTAAGTCTGGAGAGACTTTTAAAGGACTGACAGAATTATTTTTACTTAAAATAAAATTAGATAGTTTTAATATATCTTTTTCATAGCTAACAATAGAATTATCCGACAAGCCTCTTTCTATTTTTAAATAACTTTTGAAGCTATTTATTGCAGTTTCCCATTTCATTTTTTTAGTATATGGGTGTAAAAATTTTAATTAAAGGTGTATAACTTCATCGTAGGCATCAGCTACAGCTTCCATTATTGCCTCACTCATAGTTGGGTGTGGATGAATTGTCTTTAAAACATCATAACCTGTAGTTTCAAGTTTTCTTCCTAAAACAGCTTCAGCAATCAGATCTGTAACTCCTGCACCAATCATATGACATCCTAGCCATTCACCATATTTTGAATCAAAAATAACTTTAACAAAGCCCTCTTTATGTCCTGAAGCACTTGCCTTTCCTGATGCAGAAAAAGGAAATTTACCAATTTTAACATCAAAGCCTTTATCAATAGCTTGTTTTTCAGTCAACCCAACACTTGATATCTCTGGAGAACAATAAGTACAGCCAGGAATATTTCCATAGTCAATTGGTGTAACATCGTGTCCTGCAATTTTTTCAACACACAAAATCCCTTCTGCCGAAGCAACATGAGCTAGAGCAGGACCAGGAACAATATCTCCAATAGCATAATAACCCGGAATATTAGTTTGATAATAAGAATTTACTAAGATTTTGTCTTTATCTACAGCAATACCAACTTTTTCTAATCCAATATCTTCAATATTAGATTTAACGCCAGTAGCTGACAATAAAGTGTCTGCTTCTAAAGTTTCTTCTCCTTTGCTAGTTTTAATGACTGCTTTCACGCCTTTTCCTTTAGTTGAAATAGAAGTTACTTCTGATGATGTC
The DNA here is from genome assembly GCA_014239895.1 of Flavobacteriaceae bacterium. Taxonomy (GTDB): domain Bacteria; phylum Bacteroidota; class Bacteroidia; order Flavobacteriales; family Flavobacteriaceae. The sequence goes on along the minus strand of JAAZXZ010000160.1, from coordinate 782 downwards.
ATCACATTAATTCCTCTTTTTTTAAAGGATTTTTCTAATTCTTTTGAGATCTCATGATCTTCTAAAGGAACAAGATTAGGAAGATATTCTACAATTGTAACTTTTGTTCCTAAACTATTATAAAAATATGCAAACTCAACACCAATTGCTCCAGAACCTACAATAATCAATTTTTTTGGTTGTTTTGGGAGATTCATTGCCTCTCTATATCCAAAAATCTTTTTTCCATCTTGAGGAATTGTCGGGAGTATTCTTGATCTTGCACCAGTAGCTATTACAATGTGATTTGCCTGATATTCTATACCATCAACATCAACAACTTTATCTGGTCTAATTTTCCCATATCCATTAATAACATCAATTTTATTCTTCTTCATAAGGAATTTAACTCCTTTACTCATACCTTCAGCAATATTTCTACTTCTGGATATTATAGCCTTAAAATCACTAGAGAATCCTTTTATAGTTAAACCATAATCATTGGCGTGATTTAAATATTCAAAAACTTGTGCAGATTTTAATAAAGCTTTTGTAGGAATACATCCCCAGTTTAAACAAATTCCGCCAAGGCTTTCTTTTTCAACTAATGCTGTCTTAAACCCTAATTGAGAAGCTCTAATAGCTGTTACATATCCGCCAGGACCGCTGCCAATAATTATTAAATCATATTTCGTCATTTCTTATAAGTTGTATTATATTAATTAAGATTTTTTCTTAAAATCGATACTAACTGAATTAACACAGTATCTTTTTCCTGTTTCAGTTGGGCCATCATCGAAAAT
>JAAZXZ010000067.1 GCA_014239895.1 Flavobacteriaceae bacterium | reverse complement strand
CATCTTTGATAGATACGGAAAACTCCTTAAACAATTAAGTCCTCTTAGTGATGGATGGGATGGTACCTATAATGGAAAACTAATGCCTTCAACCGATTACTGGTTTACGATCACTCTAGATATGCTATATGGAGATGATGACACCCTGATTAAAACCTTTAAAGGTCACTTTAGCCTTAAACGATAATAGCTAATCTATTACGAAATCCTGTAAATAATCAAATCTTGGAGTAAGCTTTCCGTTTTGAGTAATTTTTGATTTTTCTAATATTAAATCAGCATCACCATTAAAAAAAGCTGGCAATACATTCTCGATAAACATATCGCCAAATGCTTCACTAGCATCTCTTGGTAATTCGCAGGGCAAATTATCAACTGCCATCACCACTACAGCATTATCGTGCATATAATCTATTTCACAATGATTAATTGAATCGTAACCATAAATAGGATCTTCAATTGTTGAAGGCCTGATAGTTGATACAATAGGTCCATCAATATCGCAGCTAATATCTGCAATAACCCTAATATTAAAATCTTTAGAACTTATATTTTGTTTAGAGATTAATTTTGGTGCTTTTGGATTGTGATAGTGACCCGCAATAAACACATCGCTAGATTTGCAAAATTTCATAAAGGTAGAAATGTATTCTTGAGGATTTTTATAAAAATCATCTGCTGATGACTCATTATTATCTATTCTGGAATTGTAATCTAGTACATCAATATTTACATATACAGGCTTATCAAAGGAATTATCTAGAAATTCTTCAACACTAACCTGTTTAATTTGCAAATAATCTAGAACTTCCTTAGCTCCAGAACCTACTCTACCTTTTCCAGATAATACAATTTTTATATTTGGTAGAATAATTTTATCTAGCTCTTTATTAAATTCATTCCTATCTTTTAATTCAGATGCTTTAGGAAGATTAAATAATCCTTGTTTTAATCCAAGAGCTCTCAGTCCATTGTATGAGCCAATTACCCCAGCATAATACCCAAATCCTATTAGTCTAACATTGTCTTTATTAACAATAGTTTCATGATCATGAAGTTGAATATTCTTTTCTAAAATAGCCTGCAATAATTTCTTGTTATAGTCTTGTTTTTTGATGGTATGTGAAAAAAAGAAATATGGCTTATTTGAAATAAGCTTATCTATTGGGACCTCCTTTACCCCTATTAGTATATCTGCCATAGATAAATCTTCAACGACAGACAAACCTAAATCTTCATATTCCTTATCAGAAAAAGATCTTATATCGCTCTTTTGAATTAAAAATTCAATTTGAGGGAATTCTTCTTTTACTCTAATACATTTAGTAGGAGAAAATACCACCCTTTTATCAGGAGGAGTCTTAAATTCTTTTATTATACCAATCTTCATTAACGTAAAATAATATTCAAAAATAGCTCCATTAAATTCGATGCACAAGTTTTTTGTATATTTGCCCCTCATTTTTTTGTTCATTGAAATAATGGGGTCGACTGGTTTTGACAGCAAGTTTAATTATACAATAAGCATGTCGCGCAATAAATTGTACGCGTAATAATCTATTTGAAATTTAAACGGCGAAAATAAATACGCTTTAGCTGCATAATCTGAATTATAGTAAGATTAGCCTAGTTTCCACAAGGTGGAAAAGCTAAATGTCTCTTGAAAGCCTTTGTTAACGGCGTTCTGTTAGAGACATCGTAAAAGTTAACATAGAAAATATGGAGTTTTGACATATTTTTGAAATTAAAAAACTAAGTAATACATAGGTAGTTTCTAATCAGTGTATTATCGAAAAATAAATAGAAACTAAACATGTAGAAAATTGTTTAGTGTCTTGTTTGGACCCGAGTTCGATTCTCGGCGACTCCACTATTAAAATAAGAAGAATTCAATATGAAGAATTCAATAATAATACTCTTGAGCCTACTGTGTTGTGTTTCATCCTGTACCACACTACAACCTACATCCATCCAGGCAAATGTAACGATTAACACAGATGCGACTACCAAAACTTACAATCCTATGATTTTCGGAGGGTTTCTCGAGCATTTTGGGAAGCAAATTTATGGTGGTGTATTTGACCCTGGCTCTCCACTATCAGATAACAACGGATTTCGTACTGATGTCATTAACGCATTAAAGGAACTTAAAGTACCCGTTATTCGTTGGCCAGGAGGATGTTTTGTTGATGGCTATCATTGGATGAATGGAGTGGGTGAGAATCGTCAACCCAAAGATGATATTCGATGGGGAGTTATTGAGCCAAACACGTTTGGAACCCATGAGTTTGTTGAGCTTTGCAGACTACTGAATGCAGAACCATATATCTGTCAAAATGGTTTGGCGGATGTTCAAGAAATGGCTAATTGGGTTGAATACTCTAATGCAACTGAAGGTAAATTTGCTGAAATGCGTAAAAAAAATGGATATTCTGATCCACTTAATGTTAAGATATGGAGTGTTGGGAATGAACGCTCAGGTCGTGATTACATTCATAAAGTACGAGATGGTGGTATAGCAATGAAGGAGGTGGATCCAAGTATTCTGGTAAGTTGCTCTGGAACTCACGGTAGCTCTAGTATAGATCCCTATCTATTTGAAGTAGCGGGAGAACATTTGAATTACATATCAGTACATCAATACTGGATTGAAAACTTTCAAGAACATTCTACACCCAGCTACTTGTCATCTATAATGCTTAGTGAGAAACCGGAATTGTATATTAAAAAGGTAGTAAATCAAATCCAAACAGCAGAAACAGAAGGCTATATTAATAAAGGGCAAATTAAAATTGCCTTTGATGAATGGAACTTACGTTCATGGCATCATCCAGGATTTCAACGTAATGAAAAAGTGGATTATAACGATCCGGAAATAATAAAATTGATAAAAGCCAGGGATAAAAGTCTTAATCCTTCAATTTATAATCTCTCAGATGCATTGTTTTCTGCTTCTTTTCTTAATTCGTGCCTTCGTAATTCTGAATATATTACTATGGCGAATATCGCCCCACTAGTGAACCAGACCGGACCTCTTTATGTCCATCCTAAAGGAATTGTCAAGCGTACTCATTTCCATACAATGGCGATGTACGCGAATGAACTTGAAGAATATGTCAGCGATGCAGAGATAAACGGAAGCAAACTTACCGATGGTAAAGATTCAGTTTCTGTAATTGATGCTATTGCTACCGTTGACAAAAAAGGTGAAAACTGGGCTATTTCATTGGTGAACCGTCATCCTTCGGAGAACCTCGAATGTAAAGTTACAATGGGAGATAAGCTATTAAATGGCACATATAAGGCAAAGATTCTCACCGGTGAATCAACCGATACTTACAACGATATTGAGCACCCTAATCGAGTGGCTCCAAAAGAGGTAGAATTAAAATTTAAAAATGGTGTCGTCCTCCTACCACCTCACTCATTGACAATCGTTCATATTAAGGGTGATTATAAATAGAATATTCTTAGAGCTCTCTAACTTTTATATTTCTAAACCACACATCATCACCATGATCTTGAAGGCCAAAATAACCTTCTTTCTCTACATTAGCCCAGTTTTTATTCAAATTAGGAAACTTACTTCTAGAAACATCATCTTCCCATTTTGGAGTCCATAGATGATATTCAACTACCACTTCACCATTTTGTTTGTGAATTACTGTGCCATTATATACAATGATTTCAACCTTATTCCACTCACCTGCTTTATTTGCATTTTGGGGCACTGCTGGATAAAGATCATATAATGCTCCAGCCTGTCTATTTCCATCCTTTCCTAAAAATGCATCTGGATGTCTATCATTATCTAATATTTGCATCTCTGGTGCTGTTCTCCATATGTAATCAAATTCAGGAGTTTCCTGACCTAGGTAAAATATACCCGAATTTCCACCCTCAGAAACTTTCCATTCAAGTTTTACATGGAAATTAGAAAATTTTTGATCATAAATTATATCTCCTCCATTAGCAGATCCTGCCTCTCCTCTTCCAGAAGCACTCATGTATATTTCTCCTTCATCAGTAATGTTCCAATCAGTAGGAAAAGTCTCTTTTTTATATCCCCTCCATCCATCTGAAGTTTTACCATCAAAAAGAAGTCTCCATCCTTCAGCAGTTTCTTTTTCAGTAAGTGTATTGTTTTCCACAGCCACTGATGTTTCCTGATTTTTTGTTGTATTTGAACAAGCTAAAATTAAACTTATAGTGATTATAGATAATATGTAATAGATATTCTTCATCTTATATTAATTTAATTATCATTAGTAATACCAGCCATTTCGATATGAACGTTTTACATATTCACTAGCTGCCTCTTTTGCATTTATTGTTGTACTTCTAGTGTCCCATTTAGGATCACCATCAACTACATCAAATTTATCGGTAGTAACCACTCGAATTTCATCAGAATCTGAAATATTTGTGATCCTCATGTTTTCTGCATCCCATTCCAACCTTCTTTTAAGATCTTGTAGCCTAATCGCAAGATTACCCATAACTACTACTTCGTTAAGTGGGCCAGAATATGAAAAATTAGAACTTGCTTCAACTCTTGAACTCTTATTCTCCTTACATGCACGTATCCAGTCCATTTCATGAGAAGTTTCCACTCTTCTTAATTCATTTGTAACTGCAGGAGGATTGTCTTCTCTACCAATAATAATTGGATCCATAGCATAGGTGCCACAAACTAGTGTTCCTTTAGTTCCATGAAAAATTGCACCTCCACCCCAATTTCCAAGATTCATTCCAGGCTTCATGCCTTTTGGTCGCTCAGGTTTATGGCCACCATCAAACCAGGTAAATTTTACCTTAGGCATTTTTATTTTTCCTTTATTTGGTCGTTTATTAAAATAATAGGTTACCATTTCTGAAATAGGAGCACTTTCTGTGTTAACCTGAGACGAGCTACCTTCAAATGCATACGGGAACCCTAAATCTAATGCTTTAAATACTGGATCTATAATATGGCATCCCATATCACCCAAAGCACCAGTACCAAAATCCCACCATGCTCTCCAATTCCAAGGTGTATATGAAGGATGGTAAGGTCTATAAGGGGCTGGTCCAATAAATAAATCCCAGTCTAATGTTTCAGGAATAGGCACACTATTAGTAGGTCTCTCAAGTCCTTGAGGCCAAATAGGTCTGTTTGTCCAAGCTTCAACATTTTCCACCTCACCTATTTCACCATTCCAGATCCACTCACAAACTTTTCTTATATCATCACTTGAATTTCCCTGATTACCCATTTGTGTAGCCACTCCAGTTTGCTCTGCAAGCTTTGTTAGCTCACGAGATTCCCATACTGAATGGGTTAGAGGTTTTTGCACATAAACGTGCATACCTCTCTTCATACTATTGGCAGCAGAGATATAATGCGAATGGTCAGGTGTGGCAATAACAACAGCATCTATTTGTTTATCCATTTCATCTAGCATTATCCTGTAATCCTTATACTTTTTTATATCAGGGTAATCATCAAAACACCGTTTTGCATAACCCCAATCTACATCACAAAGAGCAACAATATTTTGATTTTTAATACTTTTAAGATTATTACGTCCCATTCCGCCAACGCCAATACCAGCAACATTTAGCTTGTCACTAGGAGCTATATGGCCTAATCCAGAAATTACATGACTTGGAAGGATTGATACACCTAAAAATGCCATTGATGATTTTTTTAAAAAATCACGTCTTGAATTGTTTAAATCTTTTAGTTTGTTTTTCATTGTATATAAATTTAATTAAAAAATTTTATTGAATTTATTTATTATCGATAGTTATCCACACATTGCCTTTTTCATGTGACTCAACAACACTTTCAATAAAGTTCATTCCTCTAACACCATCAATAATTGTTGGAAATTCACTATGCTCATAAGCTTCCTTATTTATTGCTTTTGCAACACCATTATATATGTTTGCCATGGCATCATAAATTTCATCAGGATGACCTGGCGGTAATATAGTATCTTTTGTCAACAAATCATTATTTATATTATCTGATTCTATAATCTGAACTTCTTTTCCTTCTTGCATATAATAAAGAACTCTTGGATTTTCTTGTTCCCATTTTAATCCTCCTTTTTTTCCGTAAATCATTACCGCAAAATTATTGTTTTCACCCGTTGCAATTTGACTAGTTCTAATAATACCCTTTACTCCATTGGTACATCTAATTAGAATTGATCCATCAATGTCCATTTTATTATCATCATATAGGTAATTTAAATCTGCTAAAACTCTATCAATTTTAAGTTGGGTTAGATATTCTAACATATCAAAAGCATGTGTTCCAATATCTCCAATACAACAGCTAATTCCTGATTTTTTGGAATCTAAACGCCAAGTATCCATTCTTGTTTCACTCTTGTGAATAATTGGATTAATCCAGCCTTGATAATATTGAGCATCTACCTTTTGCACTTCTCCAATTGCCCCTTGAGAAATCATCTCACGTATTTTTCTTATTGTTGGATAACCTGTATAAGTATAGGTAACTGCAAAAACAAGTCCAGACTTTTGAACTAATGATCTTAATTCTTTAGCTTCTGCATAAGTCGTTGTCAAAGGTTTTTCACATATCACATGAAATCCATTTTCTAATAGACTTTTTGCCATTGGGTAATGAAGAAAATTAGGAGTGAGAATAGAGACTGCTTGCATGCGTTGGTCCTCAGGAAGCTTCAGCTCCCTTTCAATCATTATTTCATAATCAGCATATGCACGACTTGGAGAAATCTTAATCTCATTAGCAAATTCTATATTACTATCCCAATCCCTGCTAAAGACTCCACCTACAATGTTATATTTATTATGCATTTTAGCAGCAATACGATGTAATATTCCTACCAACGAATTTCCTCCACCTCCCAAAATCCCTAACCTAATTTTTTTACTCATGACTTAAAAAATAATTATTTATTTTGATTTTCGCACAATTAAATTGGCATAACCATGAGTAATTGAATATTCTTTTTTTAAGAAATTTGCCAATTGATTATGTTTCATATCTTTTTGTTCTTTTGCAATGATAATCCATTGATCAATGGATTTACCTGTTCTATTAATCATATTTTTAATCATTGCTTTTTCCATAGATAAAGAATCCATAATTAATCTTTTTATTACAATTAATAATTAGTTTAATCTCTTAGCAGCATTTAGTAATAAATTTCTAGTTGCAATAACTCCTTCTTTCTCACCTATCTCATCGCCTTCATACTCTATACCAATATAACCATTATATCCAGAATCTTTTACAATTTGTAACATCTTAACATAGTCAATTTTTGTTTCATTTCCGTATTTATCAAAATTATATGATTTTGCACTTACTGCTTTTGCTGCTGGCATCATAATTTCTATTCCTTTGTAATAATCCTCATATTCAATTACACATTTTTTAGACTCTTTTACCCACTTAATGCACCAATTACCAAAATCTGGCAGAGTGCCACAATTTGATAAATTTAGTGTGTTTATAACCTGCATTAATTTTTCAGGGTCGGATGAAAATCCACCATGGTTCTCCACTAGAATATTAATATTTTTACTAGCAGCATATGTAGATAATTTTCTTAAACCATCTTCTGCAGCTGTTAACCAAATATCTTCAACAAAAGTTCCATTAGTATTTACTCTAATTGAGTGACATCCTAGCTTAGCTGCTGCATCAACCCATTTTTTATGTCTTTCAACAGCATGATCTCTTACAGTTTCATCTGGATGTGCTAAGTCACCCTCCTCATCTATCATAATAAGTAAACATTTAACCTTATTTTTAGATAAATTAATTACCAAAGAATCAATAGTATTATTAAAACCTATTTCATCAATTTTCTTAGAGTAAAGCTCAGAAACTAATTCTACTGCATTAAATCCAAGATCTTTAGCTTCTTTAGGAAAATCTAATGGATTTTCACCATTGTTAATAATCATTCTATTAAATGACCACTGTGCCAATGATACATTAAAAAATGGAGCAGATGATTCTATTTTTTTCTTAGGATTATTGCAAGAAAAAACTAGTAATAGAGAAAAGAAATAAAGAAAATAATAATACTTACTACTCATGAAAATTCTATTTTAAAATTGTATAGTGATTTTTGTATATTGTAGTATACAATACTATCTAGCTTTGCAAATTAATTAATTTAGATAGGATTAACAATTTTAAATTTAAACTATATTAAAATGACTGACCAACAGTATGATGCTATTGTAATTGGAACAGGTATTTCAGGGGGATGGGCTGCTAAAGAACTTTGTGAAAATGGGTTAAAAACTCTTGTTCTCGAAAGAGGTAGGATGATTAAACATATCGAAGATTATCACACTGCAAATCTAGATCCATGGGATATGCCTAATGGTGGAAGAATTACCCCAGAGATAAAAGAAAGAAAATTTAAACAGCACAGGACAGGTTATGTAACTGATCCTGTTTGTGAACACTTTTTTGTTGATGACATTAAACATCCATATAATGAAGTTAGACGTTTTGATTGGATTAGAGGATATCATGTGGGTGGAAAATCATTAGTTTGGGGGCGTCAAAGCTATAGACTTAGTGAAATAGATTTTGAGGCTAATAAAAAAGATGGAACTGCTGTAGACTGGCCTATTAGATATAAGGATATTGCTCCATGGTATAGTCATGTCGAAAAATATATTGGAGTCTCAGGTGAAAATCTAGGATTACCTCAACTACCTGATAGTGAATTCTTAAAACCTTTGACTTTGAATTGTGCCGAAGAGGATTTTAAAGTTTCAGTAGCTAAAAATATGAATGACAGAGTAGTTACTCCTGCTAGAGTTGCCCATATAACTGAAGGTACAAAGCCAGGTCTTGGAAGAAGTACTTGTCAGTATAGAAATAGATGTATGAGAGGATGCCCATATGGAGCATACTTTAGTAGTAATTCATCAACTCTTCCTGCTGCAGATGCTACAGGAAATATGACTTTAAGACCACATTCAATTGTACATAAAATAATATATGACGAAAAAACCAAAAGCGCTTCTGAAGTAGAAATAATTGATGGAGAGACTAGACAAAAACACACATTTAAAGCTAAAATTATTTTCTTATGTGCTTCAACTGTTCCTTCCACTTCAATTTTGATGCAATCAACATCTAAGAGGTTTCCAAATGGATTAGGAAATGATAGTGGTGAACTAGGTCATAATATAATGGATCATCACTTTGTCGTGGGCGCTTCTGCTAAGATTGAAAATTTCAAAGAAAAATATTATAAAGGGAGAAAACCTGGAGGAATATATATTCCTAGATTTAGAAATATTGGTGGAAATTCTGATTCAAAAGATTTTATAAGAGGTTATGGATATCAAGGTGGTGCTTATAGAACTAGTATGTCAGAAGTTGTAGCTGAATTGAAATACGGACCTGAATTAAAAGAAGCAATATTAAAGCCTGGTGGATGGAGAATTGGAGTAACTGGATTTGGAGAAACATTGCCTGACCACAATAATAAAATGTATCTAGATTACGACAAATTAGATGAATGGGGTCTTCCTACGGTGACTTTTGACGCTGATTTTGGTGAAAATGAATTAGCTATGAGAAAAGATATGAAAGATCAAGCAGTAAAAATGTTCAAATCTGCAGGTTATAAAGATGTGGAAGGCTATGACAGTATTGATTCTAGAGCAATGGGACTTGGAATTCATGAAATGGGAACTGCCAGAATGGGGCATGATCCCAAAACATCAGTATTAAATAAATACAATCAAATTCATACTTGTAAAAATGTATTTGTAACTGATGGGTCTTTTATGACCTCTTCTGCATGTCAAAACCCATCACTAACCTATATGGCATTTACAGCAAGAGCTGCTAACTATGCTGCTAAACAATTTAAAAATGGTAATTTATGAAACGTAGAGATGCATTAAAAAATATTGGACTTTCAGCTGGATTAATTGTTGCTACTCCTACTGTGATAAGCCTATTAAATAGCTGTAGCACTGATTCTAATAAATGGAGTCCAGTATTTCTTAACAAAGAGCAATCTAAGGTGCTAATAGACATAGTTGATATAATTATACCTAAGACCGATACTCCTTCTGCAAACGAGGTAAATGTTGTTGAATTTCTTGATAAATACTATAAAGAAATTTTAGATGATAATAGACAAAAATGGCTAAAGGAAACATATGCGTCATTATTAAATCTAATAAAATCAAATTACAGTGACACTATCAATGATTTAACCGAAGATAATTATAAAGATTTATTAGATAATCATATGATCCTCAATGGAGAATCAAATGATATTTCAGAACTATTAAAAAATATAAAATCTGATACTATATGGGCTTATAAAATTAGTGAATTTGTTGGTGAAAATGTTCTAGCATATGATCCAATACCTGGTGTTGCATATTGTGGCGATCTTGAAGAACTTACAGGTGGAAAATCCTGGTCATTATAATAAAAGATGAAAATTCTAATTCAATTATTACTTGTTATTGTTTTTTCGATTTTTTACAATTTTCAAAATTTAATTCCTGCTGAAAAACCCCAGGAATGGATTCAACTTTTTAATGGCAAAAATCTTGAAGGCTGGGAAGTAAAGATCAATGGGTTTGCTTCAGGAGAAAACGCATTCAATACATTCAGAGTGAAAAATAATTCACTTGTTGTATCCTATGAAAATTACGATCATTTTAAAGACTATTTTGGGCATATTTTCTATAAAAACTCTTATTCTAATTATAGACTTAGGTTAGATTACAGGTTTGTTGGCGAGCAATGTAAAGGTGGAGAAGGATGGGCAACAAAAAATAGTGGTGTAATGATTCATTCTCAGTCACCTGAAAGTATGGAAAAAAATCAAGAGTTTCCAGTTTCAATAGAAGTACAACTTCTGGGTGGAATACAAAAACCCTGGGAAAGACCTACTGCAAACTTATGTACACCAGGAACTCATGTTAATATTAATAATAAATTAGTAACTACTCATTGCATTTCTTCATCCTCAGAAACATACTACGGAGAAGAGTGGGTAAATCTTGAAATTGAAGTGCACAATGATTCTATCATTAAACATTATATAAACAGTAAGGAAGTTTTCTCTTATACTAATCCAGTAATCGGAGGTCAGTATAACACGTTAAAAAACAAAAAGGGAGAGAAACTAAAAGAGGGATATATTTCTCTTCAAAGTGAAAGTCATCCAATAGAATTTAGGAGTATAGAATTACTTATTCTACAATAAATTTTCCTTTCATCATTGCATAATGTCCTGGAAAACTACATATAAAATCATATACTCCTTTTTTTGGAGGTAAAAACTCAATAGTAGTTTCTTGACCTCCTCCAATCATATCAGTATACACAATAACTTCATTTGAGTCAACTGGAATATATTGATTTTTACTTGCCATTGCAGCCTTATTAGCAAATTCTAGTATGTCTACTTTCTTTTTAAGTAAGACAAAATTATGCCCCATTAGCTGTACGTCTAATTTTCCAATATGCTTAAGTGTTAATTTTACTACTTTTCCTTTTTTAACAGTAATTTCACGAGTATTAAATTTCATATAATCATCTGATGTAATTACAATTTTAGTTACATCACTTTCAACACTACAGCTAGTTAGCATCAATAAAGAGATAATAAACATTAATACGTACTTAAATTCCTTTATATTCATGTTGTCAAATTGAAAAAATTGTTTTTATTGCTAAATCTAAATTAGCTGAATTAATTTGTTTTTTTGCTAGCTTATGTATTTCCTTTATTTGCTGATTTCTATCAGAAATTTTCATTATTTGTGAAATATTCTCATCAACTAGGTGGTACTCTTTAATCTCTTGCTGAGTCGGAATTTTTTCTAAATTACCTATTCTGGCAAGATTATTTCTTGTTAATATATCTGTAGAGTTAATATGATCTGGTAATTGATCAACGCCTATTCCTTTTGTATGAATTGGTTTAGGAATTTCAAATAAACTATCCTCAATTACTCGAGTATACCAACTAGCTCCCATTCTACCTACTAAATCTAGTTTTATAGTATCTAAAGATCCGTTATCGTCCAAATACTTATTATTAATATGTATATGTACTATTTTAGAAATAATTAAGTTTCCTGCCCCTCCATCATTTCCTAATTCAATTATTTTATCTACAACACATTCAAAAGAAATTGGTGATTCTTCTACTCTTGGGGGTCTAACCTTATTTGATTCAATTGGCGTTAACCCAGACTTTTTAAATTCATCTACATCACTACCATATTCTGTACTAGCTAAAGATACTGGTTCTACTATTGAGAAATTAACAATATTTATAACAACCTCTTTTACCTTTTTTATATTCTCTAAAGTATCTTTTGTTGAATTATCTCTTACTCTTCTAGAAGGTGAAAAAATAAGTATAGGAGGATTAGCACTAAACATATTAAAACAACTAAAAGGGCTTAAATTAACATTGCCATTTTCATCAATACTACTAGCCAATGCAATTGGTCTAGGAGCAACTGACAATAAAAGTATTTTATGTAACTCGCTAGTTGATAAGCTATTTGGATTAATGGAAGTAAACTTATTCATTTTATCTATTTTATTTTGATCCTAATAATTTTGTTCTAACTTCCCCAAAACCTACTCTTTTACCATTCTTTTCACAGTAACCTCTCATAATTACTGTATCATTGTCATTAATAAATACTCTACTATTTCCATCATCTAAAATTACGGGTTTTTTTCCACCCCATGAAAGTTCCAACATTGATCCATAAGATCCTTTGTCTTTCCCACTTATTGTTCCTGAAGCCATTAAGTCACCAATATTTAAATTACACCCATTTATTGTATGATGAGCTAATTGCTGGCTCATATTCCAGTACATATATTTAAAGTTTGAGGAAGATACTATAGATTCTTTTGAATTATCAGGGTGAATAGCAACTTCTAAATTAATATCATAGTTCTTTAATCCTTTATATTGTAAATAGGGTAAAACCTTCGGATTTTGTTCAGGTCCGTCTATCCTAAATAAGTCTAAAGCCTCTAAGGTTACAACCCAAGGTGACATTGAAGAAGCAAAACTCTTACCTAAGAATGGCCCTAAAGGAACATATTCCCATTTTTGAATATCTCTAGCTGACCAGTCATTAAATAGAACT
>JAAZXZ010000105.1 GCA_014239895.1 Flavobacteriaceae bacterium | reverse complement strand
TGCATACTGAATTGCATAAAAAGCTAATGCTCCAAGTGAAATCATCATAAAGAAAAATGCGGCTACATATAAGGCTGCATAAGGACGATTATGAATCTGATGCATGACATGCTCTGCATGTTCATCATTGTGAGAAGATTCTTGTGAATTATGATGATCCTCATTAATTTGTTCCATATGCTCTGTTTGATCTGAATGTGATGATCCGTGAGAAGATTCATGCATTAACATTTCTTTCACTTGATCAATAGTCTTATGGGATTCCATATAACTATAGCCCCATCCTATTCCCCCTAATAGAATTAGAGTAAATGAAAAAATCTTAATACCATTTGAAATTTTATACATATTATAATTCAATTATTTTTTTAAATCTGATTTTAATTTCATCACATATGATGTTACAAGCCATCTTTCCTTTTCATTTAATTGATTCGCATGAGACCCCATGGTGTTTCTTCCATAATAGATAACATGATATACGCTTCCCTCGGTTATATCCCTTCCTTGATCCGAATAGCTTGGAATACCTAATATTTTTTCTCTTTTAAATAAGACGCCTTGTCCGTCCCCCTTATTACCATGACAAACTCCACAATAAATGTCATATAATTCTTTAGCTTTAGTCATGCTTATTTCATCATCTTTTAATGGGTTTTGAAGACTATTTTTTGCTAATTCATATCCTGAATTTGAGTCTTCATATTGATATAATGAATATCCTCTAGGGATAGTCCCATCAACAGGATTTAAAGCTCCTTGACTATTTTCAAAAAGAGTATTCTCTGCGTATGTCTCATATCCAATTGATTCATACATGTTAGGCATATATTCATAATTCGGGTACTCATTATTTTTACATGAACTAAAAAATAATGCGATAATTATTAATATTTTGCAAACTATCTTCATAATAATTAATGTTCTTTTGAATCAATTATATTAATTTCAACAGCACCAGAATTCTTTAATATATTTTTTAATTTTCCTGTAACCTCACTAACAGATATTTCAATTAAGAAATGATCATCGGTAGTTCTAGGATCAGGATTTTCTGCAGTCTTAAAAGGCCACATTTTACTTCTAAGATAGAAAGTTATAACCATTAAATGAGCAGCAAAAAATACCGTTAATTCAAACATTATTGGAACAAAAGACGGCATATTTTCAATGTAACTAAAACTCGGTTTTCCTCCAATGTTTTGTGGCCAATCTGCAATCATTGTATAGTTCATCATTAATATTGCAACTGCAAATCCAATACATCCGTAAATAAATGATGCAATAGCTATTCTAGTTGGCTCCAGGCCTAATACTTTATCCAGACCATGAACATGGAATGGCGTATAGACTTCCTCTATATGATATTTGTTCTCCCTAATAGTCTTAACAGCAGATAATAAAATATCATCATCATTATAAAATGCACGAACTATTTTTGCAGGTTTCATTTTTTAATTATTTATTTATTACTGATGTTCTTTTATCAGCACCTGTTCCTGTTAATGATTTTCCAGATTCTCTTAATGTCTTATACTTCTCACCTGAAGTTTTTAATATTGTTTTCACTTCAGCCTGAGCTATTACAGGGAATGTTCTGGCATATAATAAAAATAATACAAAGAAAAACCCTATAGTTCCCATAAAAATACTAATATCAACAAAAGTTGGGGAGAACATAGTCCATGATGATGGCAAGTAGTCTCTATGAAGTGACGTGACAATAATTACAAAACGCTCAAACCACATTCCAATATTTACTACAATTGATATAAAGAATGAGAACATAATACTTGTTCTAAGTCTCTTAAACCACATAAGCTGAGGAGAAAAAACATTACATGTCATCATTGTCCAATAAGCAAAAGCATATGGTCCAGTTGCTCTATTTAAAAATGCATATTGTTCGTATTCTACTCCAGAGTACCAAGCAATAAAAAGCTCCGTAATATATGCTACTCCTACTATAGATCCTGTAATCATTATAACAATATTCATTAACTCTATATGTTGTACTGTAATATAGTCTTGTAAATTGCAAACTTTTCTCATAACAATTAATAAGGTTTGTACCATTGCAAAACCAGAGAAAATTGCTCCAGCAACAAAATAAGGTGGGAATATTGTAGTATGCCATCCCGGAATTACTGAAGTAGCAAAATCATAAGACACGATTGTATGCACAGATAATACTAAGGGTGTCGCTAATCCCGCTAGTACTAAAGATACTTCCTCGAATCTTTGCCAATCCTTTGCTCTTCCTGTCCATCCAAAACTAAGTATACTGTATATCTTCTTTTGAAAAGGCTTAACTGCTCTATCTCTAATCATGGCAAAATCTGGCAATAAGCCCGTCCACCAAAATACTAGTGATACTGATAAATAGGTAGATATGGCAAATACATCCCATAATAAAGGAGAGTTAAAGTTAACCCAGAGTGACCCAAAAGTGTTTGGGATAGGAACCATCCAATATCCAAGCCAAGGTCTACCCATATGAATGATTGGAAATAATCCAGCCTGAATAACAGAAAAAATTGTCATTGCTTCAGCTGATCTATTTATTGCCATTCTCCATTTCTGACGGAACAATAGTAAAACCGCTGAAATCAAAGTTCCAGCATGTCCTATTCCTATCCACCAAACGAAATTTGTAATATCCCATGCCCATCCAACAGTCTTATTTAATCCCCAAACTCCTATTCCTGTTGATATAGTATAAATAATACATCCCAGCCCCCATAAAAACATAGCAAGGGATATAGAAAAAACAATCCACCATTGCTTATTTGCTCTACCCTCAATAGGCCTAGCTATATCAACAGAAACATCATGATAAGATTTTTCTCCCGCTACTAATGGCTTCCTAATTGGTGCTTCATAATGAGACCCCATACTTTTCTTTATTAATAATTATACTTTTTTATCGTTTCTTATTTTTACTTGATAAACTACATTTGGTTTTGTTCCTACCGAATCTAACAAATGATAGGCTCTTTTATCATTTTTTAATTTATATATTTCACTGTCTTTTTCATTTATGTCTCCAAACCTCATAGCTCCAGTAGAACACGCTGAAGCACAGGCACTATTGAATTCACCTTGAGCTACCGGTCTTCCTTCTAATTTTGCTTTTAATATAACGGCTTGAGTCTTCTGAATACAGAATGAACATTTTTCCATCACACCTCTTGATCTTACCGTAACATCAGGGTTTAATACCATCCGTCCAAGATCATCATTCATGTGATAATCAAACTCATCATTCTGGTTATATAAAAAGAAATTAAATCTTCTAACCTTATATGGACAGTTATTTGCACAATACCTTGTCCCTACACATCTATTATAAGCCATATGATTTTGACCTTGTCTTCCGTGACTCGTTGCTGCAACTGGACATACAGTTTCACATGGAGCATGATTACAATGCTGGCACATTATTGGTTGAAATGCTACTTGAGGATTTTCTGATGGGCTTTCAAGTTCACGAAATGAAGTTAAAGAGCTTTGTAGTCCACTAATATTATCTTTCTTTTCATCGTCCTGATGAAAAGTATCCTCAGAAGAATAATATCTATCAATTCTTAGCCAATGCATATCTCTACTTCTCCTAACTTCTCTTTTACCAACAACTGGTACATTATTTTCTGCATTACATGCAATCACGCATGCTCCACATCCAGTACAAGCATTAAGATCAATAGATAGGTTAAAATGATGGCCAATAGATCTATCAAACTCATCCCACAAATCAACCTTTGGAGAAGAAACAGGAGTCTCGATATGATTTAAAGAAACTACGGCTTCAGCATTCCAATATTTTGGATCCTTGGTATTAAATATTTCTAGACTAGTTTCCTTAACTATCTCCCCTCTACCCATCAAAGTATTATGCAATTGAATACAAGCAAACTCATGCTTACCCTCAGTTAGTTTAATTGAAACTTCCTGAACAGTATTAAAATTCTTGTATAATCTATAGGCATTAACTCCAGTTTTCATTTCATCCTTAACTCCCCTAGATCTTCCATAACCAAATGACAAACCTACAGTTCCTCTAGCCTGACCCGGCTGAATAATTACAGGAACCTTAATTGAATTACCATTCAAACTTATAATAGCATATTTTCCGTTTAATCCGCCATTTGCATCATTCCTAGATTCTTTAAAGAAAGTGCTAGGTTCTAAATATAAATTAAGTTTTTTTGCATCAAATTCTGAAATTGTCAAATAATTATCCCAAGTTGCTCTTGTTAAAGGATCCGGGAATTCTTGTAACCAAGGGTTATTAGCCTGTTGTCCATCCCCCATACCAATCTTAGGATATAACGTCAATTCATATAAATTTTTATTTGATGGTATTTTATCAATTAAATCTTGAAGATCCAGGTAATATGTTTTCTCCGCTGCTGACCTTAAAAATTTGTTTTTTGTAATATTATTTTTCTTTTTAGAATATACCCCATCATGAAGAACCTTATTCCAAAAACTATTTTCTAAAATATTTTTTTCCCAATTATCTTTAATATATTGATAATAAGACTTTTTACTATTTGACCAGATTAATAACTGATCTTGAAATTGTCTAGTGTCAAACAATTTATTTATAACAGGCTGAACTAATGAATATTCTCCTTTCTTAATTTCAGCATCACCCCATGATTCTAAGTAATGGGAAGATGTAGCTACATAATTTACGTGTGATGCCGTCTCGTCATTTTTCATTGTAAATAAAATAGAAACATCTACCTTCTCTAACCCTTCAATAAATTCCTGAGAATTAGGTAGCGAATATACTGGATTTACTCCAGCCATAATCAATGCACCAACTTCTCCATTCTTCATTTGCTGAACTAATTTTTTAACTTTATTGGCATCACCCATACGAGATTTTATTGTTTCATTTGGATTAAATGCTTTGCTTTTTATTTTTTCATTTATCTGAAGGACTAAGGACTGATAATCAACATCATTAATTCCCGAAATTAATACAGCCTTACTTTTACTGTTTAGTATTTCACTAACAGTAGAATCTACTGTTTTTTGTAACTTATCTGAGAGATTAATATTATTATTAATTGAAAATACCTTAGAATATATAGAGAGCAAGATTAATTTTTGTTCTGAAGGTTTTACAGAAATTCTAGTGTCTGAGTTTGCACCACTTAATGTCATATTTGATTCAAACTGAATATGTCTAGAC
This sequence comes from Flavobacteriaceae bacterium, assembly GCA_014239895.1. Taxonomy (GTDB): domain Bacteria; phylum Bacteroidota; class Bacteroidia; order Flavobacteriales; family Flavobacteriaceae. The sequence goes on along the minus strand of JAAZXZ010000105.1, from coordinate 2,637 downwards.
ATTTTTCCTTTTTTAGGAATTCTCTTTGTTGTATATCCAGATTCAAATCCTCCTCCTTGCCAATCACCAATAAAATCTGCTCCAATAGAGACAACTAAATTCGCCATTGAAAAATCATAATTAGCTAGTCCTCTTTGACCATACCTTTGTTCAAATGCATCTAAAGCTGCAGATTCAGAAATAGTGTCATATATAATATGGTTAACATTGCTGTATTTCTTCTTAAATTCATCAATTAATTTGCTTGTCGATGGACTTGCAAATGTTTGAGTTAATAATACAATTGGTTTTGATGAATCATTAATCTCTTTTAATTTTCTTTTGGTTTCAAAATCAAATTCAACCCATGAAGTTGGAAGACCATTTTTCATTGGTTGAGCTAGTCTTCCACTGTCATATAAATCTAAAATTGATGCATGAACTCTTGCATTTGCAGCAGATGAGGATGGCGCTAACTTATTGTGTTCAATTTTTATAGGCCTTCCTTCTCTATTCTTAACTAATATGTTTGCAAAGTCATATCCATTTGATATTGTAGTTGCATAGAAATTAGCTAGTCCTGGAACTATTTCATTTGGCTGTATAACATATGGAATTGATTTAACAACAGGGCCCTCACAAGCTGCAAGTGTTGCTGCAGCAGTACTAAATCCTAGGTACTTTAAAAAATCTCTTCTTGATGTTGAACTATTTGACAAATTTTCTTTGTCTCCTAAAAATTCATCAACTGGTATTTCTTCAACAAATTCTCTCTGTCTAATGTCATCAATGCCAGTGACTTTTTCAGAACTTAATTCTGATAAATTTTTCCAATATTTTTTCTTATTAGACATATTATAATCTATACATTAATAATGACATTTTCCACATTCCAGTCCCCCCATTTGGGCAACAGTTAATTGCTCAACTCCATATTTTTTTGATAATTCTTTATGAATTTTAGAATAATATTCATTGTCTTTTACCTTTACATTAGTCTCTCTATGGCAATTTATACACCACCCCATTGTTAATGGAGAAGACTGATACATAATTTCCATTTCTTCAACTGGCCCATGACATGTTTGACATTCAATACCTGCCACTGAAACGTGTTGCGAATGATTAAAATATGCAAAATCAGGCAGATTATGTATCCTTACCCATTTTACTGGAGATGTTTCCCCCGTATATTCCTGTGCTTCATCATCCCAGCCTACAGCCTTATAAAGCTTTTGTATTTCACCATCATAAAATGTTTTTGAATATTCCTCAGTAGTTTCTCCATTATATTCAAATATAGTCTTATGACAATTCATACAAACATTTAGAGATGGTATCCCAGAATGCTTACTCACTCTTGCAGAAGAATGGCAATAATTACAATCAATTTGATTGTCACCAGCATGTATTTTATGCGAGTAATGTATTGGTTGAACAGGCATATAGCCTTGGTTTGTTCCTATTTGCATTGTCCAGCCATAAAACCCATATGCACTAACAAGTAAAAATAATATTGCAGAGCAAAGCATTAGAAATTGATTATCAATAAAGGCTTTCCATATAGGTTTTGATTTTTCTTTTTCAATTAGCTTAACGTCATTTAGTATAGCAAAACTTCTTAGGGTATTGCTAACTAACAAGAGCGCTATTGCTAATAAGAAGAACAGCAAGGAAAATATTCCTAAAATTACTTCATTAGATAATCCTAAATTATTTGATGGAGCCGCTACACTTGAGACAGATACGCTGGCTACTGGAATTGTTTTTTCTTGATCTGTATAAGCTAGAATATTTTCAATATCAGCATCTGATAATTGGGGGTAAGCAGTCATTGCTGATCGATTGTATTCAGCATAAATTTTGTTTGCATAAGAATCGCCAGATTTTATAACTGCTGAACTATTTCTAATCCATGCATATAGCCATTGCTTATCTAATCCTTCATCATTTAATAATCTATTTTCAACATGTCTAAGTGCAGGTCCAGTCATCTTTTTATCAAGCTTGTGACATGCTGCACAATTAGTATTAAACAAAGATTTACCAACTGTTATATCAACATCCTGTGAGAATGAATTGGTAAATGGGAAAATTAAAAAAAAAGTAAAAAATAAATGGATTAAAAAAGAATTAGAAGAAGTTAAATTATTTCTAAAATTGAAAGATCCTAAAAATTGTCTTTTATATCTTAAATCCATTCCAAAAATCGTTTAAAAAAACAAAGCACAAAAGTAACACCAAAAATATTTATTTAAACAAAAAATTATTTATTATTTATGTAAAATAGTAATTTATATTCATTCTAAATAAAAATCCAATAGGATAAATTATAATCCATTAAATTTGTCTATTATGAAAAATATAATTTTTGTGTTTCAAATATTAACATTTATTCTTTTTGGCTGTCTTAATGCTTATGCTCAAACTGGAAATGTAGAAATAATACAAAGTGTTGATATTGAAAAAGTTATAGAAATAAAAAAAGAAATAAATAAAAATATTTCAATGCTTAGGATACAAATTTATAATGGTAATCGTGAGGATGCTCAGGTCATCAAAGAAAAATTTGAAAAACATAAAATTGATTCAATAGTTGATATAGTATATGAAACGCCTAACTATAAAATATGGGTTGGGCGGTATATCAGTCAATTA
>JAAZXZ010000065.1 GCA_014239895.1 Flavobacteriaceae bacterium | reverse complement strand
GAGTTGTCATACTGTAAGTCAATAGTTAATTTATGTCCAGAGTCATTAAATTTTCTCTCAAAATTTAAGTTATATTCTCTATTAGAATCAATATCTTTTTCATTTTCATTATGAACAGTCTGATTTAAAATATTCCCAGTTTCATCTATTTCATCTATATTATTTATTGTTAAGTCGTCAGATTTAGCTTGATTATAGAAAAAAGTTCCAACAATGGATGTTTTATCATCTATATACCATTCTATTCCATTATTGGTAAAGAAACTGTTTCTATCTCTTTCTGTTTCTCTATTTTCTTCAAAGAATATGCTAGGCTGATCACCATTATAATATTCTGAATAGTTATAACCAGTCCCAGGACTAACTCTATCACTAAAACCTGATGAATTGAAGAAGTTAATTTTACCATCCCTATAATTTAGGTTTGATGATATGCCTGTGCTCTTAGGATATCCAATATTTGAGCTTAAAGAACCATTTAGTCCTAATTTTTTACTTTTTCTAAGAATTATATTAATAATACCTCCACTTCCTTGAGCCTCATATCTTGCGGAAGGAGATGTTATTACCTCTACCTTTTCAATTGCATCAGATGGGAGTTGTTGAAGGAACTTTGAATCTATACCAACTAGACTAGAAGGCTTGCCATTAATTAAAATTCTAGCAGCATCATTACCTCTTAATAAAATATTACCCTCTATGTCAACTGAAACAGATGGAATATTATCTAAAACATCTCCTGCATTTCCTCCTCTTACAGTTAAATCTTTACCTACAGTATATATTTTTTTATCTAGTTTAATTTCAACAGTAGTTTCTTCAGCAATAATTTCTACAGCATCTAAAGACTCAATATCAATAATTAATGAAATAACTCCTAGGTCTTTATCTTCATTTACATTTAGGTTGTCAACAGTGTAATTTTTAAAAGAAATATATTCAATAAGAATATTATAATTACCTTTTGAGGTTGGGATGTTAAATATCCCATTTTTATCTGTTATTCCACCTGTAATAACCTTATTGTCTACGGCGCTTAAGATAGTTACAGTTGCATATTCTAAAGGTTCGCCACCTTCTTCATCAATTATCTTTCCAAATAAATTAAATTGATTTGTAAATTCAGCTCCCTTATATGGGCTTTGTGAGTAAGTAAATGAAATAAAAAATAAAAAAATAAAAACGGTAAAAGAATATTTTTTCATCGACAGCCTAAATTAAAGCACCACGAAGATAGTTTTATTTTTAAATTTCCTTTGTTAATAAAAGAATAAAATTATGTTAAATTATTTTATTGTAATAAATTAATAATATTTTCAGGAGGTCTTCCAATAATTGCCTTGTCATTTAACTCAACAATAGGTCGTTCAATTAATTTAGGATTATCTGAGAGAATTTGAATTATTTCATCACTAGTTAATTTTTTGTTTTTAAAATTTTTCTTCCATATTTGTTCATTTTTTCTAACTAGATTTATAGGCTCAATACCTAATTTTTTAATTAAATCTTTCAGTTGATTTCTTGTTAGATTGTCTTTTAAATATTCAATAATTTCAAATTCAATATTTTTAGTTTTTAAAATTTCTAATGCTTCCCTAGATTTCCTACATCTTGAATTGTGATAAATTTTCATCATAGATTTTTATTTTTTATTTTTCTGCATTAAGTAAGATTTTAGAAAAGGATCTAAATTTCCATTTAGCACACTATCAATATTTCCAGTTTCATGTGAAGTTCTAACATCTTTTACAAGTTTGTATGGGTGCATAACATAGTTTCTTATTTGGCTTCCCCATTCAATTTTCATCTTTTCTGATTCTATATCAGAACGCTTTTGATTCTTTTTTTTCAATTCAATTTCATATAACTGTGATTTAAGCATTTGCATTGCTCTAACTCTATTGTCAAGTTGTGATCTAGTCTCTGAGCATGAAATTTGAATTCCTGTTGGTTTATGTACTAACTGAACTTTTGTTTCTATTTTATTTACACTTTGACCACCAGCCCCACTAGATCTTGATGTGGTAATCTGAATATCAGATGAATTAATTTCAATATTAATAGAATCATCTATTAATGGATAAACATATACTGAAGCAAAACTAGTATGTCTTTTTGCATTTGAATCAAAAGGGGATATTCTAACGAGTCTGTGCACACCATTTTCTCCTTTTAGCCATCCAAAAGCGAAATCTCCTTCAATTTGAAGAGTTACAGTTTTTATTCCAGCTGAGTCTCCATCTTGTATATTTAATTGAGTTATTGAATAATTATTTTTCTCACAGTACATTGAATACATTCTCATCAACATTTGAGCCCAATCACAGCTTTCAGTTCCTCCTGCACCAGCTGTAATCTGTAAAATAGCATCCATGCTATCTATTTTATCTGACAACATGTTCTTGAATTCTAATTCCTCAATTAGCTCATTTGATGTAGAATATAATTGGTCTATTTCAGTTTCCGTAGATTCACCAGACTTATAAAATTCCATTAAAACTTCTAAGTCATTAATGCTGTTTTCATTCTTATTGAAATCAGTAATCCATTTTTTTATAAGCTTAATTTTTTTTAGATCCTTTTCAGCTGATTTTGGATCATTCCAAAATTCGGGATGGTGAGTTTTTTCTTCTTCTAATTTTAATTGAGAGATTTTATCATCAATGTCAAAGATACCTCCTTAACGCATCCAGGCGCTCTTTAAGTTCTTTGAATTGTTCAGAAGTAATCATACAAGATATGTTTATTACAAATTTAATGCATATTAATTAGTTAGATTGTTTTTTTTTAAAAAATATATTTTATGTAGATTTAACTAAATTAATATACTTATGAAATTATTATTCAAAACACTATTCATCTTATGGTTTAGTATTAGTTACTCTCAATCAATTACTGAAAATTTTAAGACTTATAATGGATTTTTTAACTTCTATTATGATGATTCATCTGATAAGATTTATCTAGAAATAAGTGATCTAGATAAAGAATTTCTCTACATTAGTTCACTTTCATCTGGATTAGGATCAAATGACATAGGATTAGATAGGGGGCAGTTAGGAAATGAGAG
>JAAZXZ010000103.1 GCA_014239895.1 Flavobacteriaceae bacterium | reverse complement strand
GCTTGTTAAAATTATAAAATATGATAGAGTTATAAATAATATCTTATTAAATTTGCAAATGTAAACTATCGTCATGTATAGGACTCATAATTGTGGAGAATTAAGAAAATCTGATATTGGAAAACAGGTTTCCCTTTCTGGGTGGGTTCAAAAAATGCGAGATAAAGGGTTTATGATTTGGGTAGATATACGAGACAGATATGGAATCTCTCAATTAATCTTTGATGAACAAAGGACAAGTAAAGATTTATTAAATCAAGCAAAATCATTAGGTCGTGAATTTGTAATACAGATAGATGGCCAGGTTATTGAAAGGGCTTCTAAAAATCAAAATATTCCAACAGGAGATATTGAAATTTTGGTTAAAAAACTTACTATACTAAATAGTTCTGCTACTCCGCCATTTACAATAGAAGATAACACAGACGGAGGCGAAGAGCTTAGAATGAAGTATAGATATTTAGATATCCGAAGAGAGCCTATAAAGAAAAATTTAATACTAAGGCATCAAATAACACAGCAAGTAAGAAAATATCTTTCTGAAAGTTCGTTTATAGAAGTTGAAACTCCATGTTTAATTAAATCAACCCCAGAAGGTGCTAGAGATTTTATTGTACCGTCAAGGATTAATGAAGGTGAATTTTATGCCCTACCGCAGTCTCCTCAAACATTTAAGCAATTATTAATGGTAGCTGGTCTTGATAAATATTTTCAAATTGTCAAATGCTTTAGAGATGAAGATTTAAGAGCAGATCGTCAACCTGAATTTACGCAAATAGATTGCGAAATGGCATTTGTAAAGCAGGACGATATTTTAAATACTTTCGAAGGACTTATCGTTGATATATTTAAAAAAGTCAAAAATATTGACATAAATAAATTTCCAAAAATTACATATGACCAGGCAATAGAAAAATATGGTACAGACAAGCCTGATATTAGATTTGGGATGGAATTTGTAGAATTAAATAAAGTCTGTCAACATAAAGATTTCAATGTATTTAATTCTGCTGAACTAGTTGTTGGAATTGCTGTCACTGGTGGTAATACATTTACAAGAAAAGAAATTGACAAATATATAGATTGGGTAAAAACTCCTCAGATTGGAGCAATGGGAATGGTATACGTAAGATGTAACGATGATGGAGGATTTAAATCTTCTGTAGACAAATTTTATGATCAAACAGATCTAAAAAATATTGCTAAAAAAACTAATGCAAGTAAAGGTGATTTAATTATGATTTTATCTGGAGATAAAAATACAGTAAGATCGCAGCTTAGTGCATTACGCCTTGAAGTGAGTAAAAATCTAGGGCTTAGAAATTCAGAGGAATTTGCGCCATTATGGGTTGTAGATTTTCCATTACTAAGCTGGGATGAAGAAGAAAATAAATTTCATGCAATGCATCATCCATTTACCGCACCAAAACCTGATCAAATAGAACTGTTAAAAACCTCCCCTGGTTCTGTAAAAGCAAATGCGTATGATCTAATAATTAATGGAAACGAAATAGGTGGTGGATCTATAAGAATTCATGATAAAAGTATTCAAGAACAAATGTTTAACTGTCTTGGATTTACAAAACAAGAAGCAGAAGAACAATTTGGTTTTCTTATGAATGCCTTTCAGTATGGAGCGCCGCCACATGGGGGTATTGCTTTTGGATTAGATCGATTAGTTGCAATTCTTGGGGGAAGTGAAACTATCAGAGACTTCATAGCATTTCCAAAGAATAATTCAGGCAGGGATGTTATGATTGATTCTCCATCAAATATTTCTAAAGAACAGTTAAAAGAGCTTAAACTAAAACAGGATCTATAAAAGCATAAATAATGAAAATATTTATTTATGTACTATTTACTATATCACTAATTCTTATCATCTCTGGTTACATAATAGAGGATATTAATTCAGAAAAATTTATAGGTGGAGGCACTCTCCTATTATTCTTTATAGTAATTCCATTATTTCTTTATTATAGATGGCAAAACAAAAAACTTAAGGATTTTATTTTGGATAATGAAGAATTAAAAAAAATGAAAGATAATAGCTAATTTAAATTTCTTCTGGAAATAAAAAATCTTTCTAACAATTCCTTAGACTCATTTTCTAGAACACCGCTATTAACTTTTGTTTTAGGGTGCAGCGTGCTTCCCATTATTGTGAATCCTCTTTTTAAATCATTGGCAGCATAAAACAAGTTAGAAATCCTGCTCCAATATAATGCTCCAGCACACATTTGACAAGGCTCTAAAGTAACATACATACTACAATCGTTCAAAAATTTACCTCCAAGATAGTTTTCAGCTGCTGTTATTGCTAAGATCTCTGCATGTGCAGTAACATCGTTTAGTGTCTCTGTTAAATTATGTGCTCTTGCTATAATTTGATTTTCTATAACAACTACAGCGCCTATAGGAACTTCTCCTTTTGATAAAGCCAACTGTGCTTCTTCAATAGCCTTATTCATAAAATATTTACTGTCGTATTCTAACTTCATTAATATATTATTTTAATATTCATTGGCAGTTATTTTTTTATAGATTAAGAGAGCCTGACTATCTGATAAGGATGCAATATAATGGCATATTTCTAATATCCTGTAATATAGGTCAGATTTATTAACATCTATTGTATCAGGTAAAAGATTAAGTATTAGTTTATCATAACTATTATGGTTTCCTGCATACATATTATTAGCTGCAGTAATATAGCTTTCTAATAAAACGCTTATAAGATTATATCCTGCAATTTCTTTTTCTGTGACTTCTTTAGACTCATATATGTTCTCTACACTGATTTTAATTATATCTGAAATCTGAGCTTTGTATTTACTTCGATCTAAAAGAGATGATTTAAAAGTTCCTTGAATAATCTCTGCTTCATTCTTCATAAATATCTCAACACACTCGTTTATTAAAGTATTTATGGATAAAGCCCTTAAGTAACTTATCCTGTCTGTTGTATTGCTTAACTGGTGATACTTTTCAGTATTAATTGAGTCCCTTACCAAATTAATTAAATATTCTAAAGCAAATTCTTCTTCAATTAATCCAAGATTTATGCCGTCCTCAAAGTCAATTATTGTATAACAGATATCGTCTGCTGCCTCAACTAAATATGCTAATGGATGTCTAATATAACTTCCTGTTTCGTCCTTTGTTAATCCAAGTTCCTTTGCTATATCAATAAATACATCTAATTCGCTTTGAAAGAAACCATATTTCTTGTGGGAAACATTAGTAGTTGGTTTAATTGGAAGTGATTCCTTGGGATATTTGACAAAAGCTCCCAAAGTAGCATAACT
>JAAZXZ010000143.1 GCA_014239895.1 Flavobacteriaceae bacterium | reverse complement strand
ACACCACCACCTGCTACTATTCCTTCTTCAACAGCAGCTCTTGTAGAATTTAAAGCATCATCAACCCTGTCTTTCTTTTCCTTCATCTCTACTTCACTAGCAGCACCAACATATAATACGGCAACTCCACCTGCTAATTTAGCAAGTCTTTCTTGCAGTTTTTCTTTATCATAATCACTTGTAGTAGTTTAAATTTGAGCTTTTATTTGATTTACTCTTGCTTTAATATCTTCAGATTTACCAGAACCATTTACAATTGTAGTATTATCTTTATCTATAGTAACAGTTTCTGCTGTACCCAGCATAGTTAAATCTGCATTTTCTAATGAAAAACCTCTTTCTTCTGAAATAACAGTTCCTCCACTAAGAATTGCTATATCTTCTAGCATTGCTTTTCTTCTATCACCAAATCCTGGAGCTTTAACTGCTGCAATCTTCAGTCCACCTCTAAGTTTATTAACTACTAGAGTTGCTAAAGCTTGACCTTCAACATCTTCAGCAATTATTAAAAGAGATCTTCCTGATTGAGATACAGGCTCTAATATTGGTAGCACTTCCTGTAAATTAGAGATTTTCTTATCAATCAATAATATATATGGATTTTCTAATTCAGTTATCATTTTGTCAGCATTTGTAACAAAATAAGGGGATAAAAACCCTCTGTCAAACTGCATTCCTTCGACTACATTAACATATGTATCAGTCCCTTTTGCTTCTTCAACAGTAATAACACCTTCTTTACCAACTTTATCAAATGCTTGTGATATTAAATCACCTATAGTGTTATCATTATTTGCTGAAATTGATGCAACTTGCTTAATTTTTTCAGAAGAATTTCCAACTTGTTTTGCTTGTTTGTTTAATTCACTTATTATGGTAGAAACAGCACTGTCAATTCCTCTTTTTAGATCCATTGGATTTGCGCCAGAAGCTACATTTTTTAATCCTTCTTTAACGATTGCTTGAGCTAAAACGGTTGCAGTTGTTGTTCCGTCTCCAGCTAAATCATTAGTTTTTGATGCAACTTCCTTTACCATTTGAGCTCCCATATTCTCTAATTCATTCTCAAGTTCTACTTCTTTAGCAACTGTAACACCATCTTTTGTGACTTGTGGGCCTCCAAAAGATTTGCTTATAATTACATTTCTTCCTTTTGGACCTAGAGTTACTTTAACAGAGTTTGCAAGGGCGTCTACTCCTCGTTTTAACCCATCTCTAGCTTCAATATCAAATTTTATATCTTTTGCCATTTTATTTATTTTTCATTTATACAATAGCCAGAATATCTTTCTCTGACATGATTAAATAATCTTTTCCTTCAAGTTTAAGTTCAGTTCCTGAATATTTCCCATATAATACTAAATCACCTACTTTAACTGTCATTGGATTATCTTTTGTGCCTTTGCCAACAGCCATAATCTTACCCTTCTGGGGTTTTTCTTTAGCATTATCTGGAATTATAATTCCAGAGGCTGTTTTAGTTTCTGCCTCAATTGGTTCTACTAGAACTCTATCAGCAAGAGGTTTAATATTTAACTTCATAATTATATATTTTATTTTTCAATACTATTTTCACAAATTATGCCAGAAATAAAATGCTGACAAACTTGCAGTTTATAAGAACATTAAAAAAGGCTCTTATTGATCTACTTTATCAACATCAAAGATATTATCTTGATTTGGGAGAGGTAATTCTTCTTCAAAAACTTCATTAGTATCTAAAGCCTTAGAATCATTTGTGATTTCAGATTGGTTAAATGCAATATTTGAGAGCAAAATTAAACCAAGCAATAATCCACCTAATGTCCAAGTACTTTTATCTAAAAAATCAGTAGTTTGCTTAACCCCTCCTAACTGTTGAGTGCCACCTCCACCAAATGATGAAGATAGTCCACCACCTTTAGGATTTTGAACCATTATTACGAGAACTAGCAGGAATGCTACTAGCACAATAAGAATCAAAAAAACTGAATATGTTCCCATCTATTGATTAATTAGATTTTTTAATTTTTTTAATTTGGTCTGCAAAGTAACTACTTTTTTTTGGAAATTTCAAACTTAATATTTTATAGGATTGTATTGCTTTTTCATAGTTTTTTTGGCTTAAATATAGTTTTGCTAAAGTTTCAGTCATCAAATTATTGTGATTGTCCTCATAAACAACATCTAAATCATAATTTTCATCAATTTCATTGTTTGGTGTAATTTCATGATTAGAGCTAATAAATTTGTTTAAAATATTTTCTTCTTTCTTTTTAGAATTTCTATCGATAGGTTTAAATTTTGATACGGTAAGCCATTCTGAAAATGTATGCATCTCATCTTTTTGAAATTCCACAATTTGATCCTTTGATTTTTTCTTCTTTTTATTAAATAATTCAGCACTTTTTAGTTCATTTTTATTAAATACAATTTTTTCTTGCTGAAATTCATTAGATGTTATAAAATCAAACAATATACTTCTATCTGTAGTATATGCTGCAGTGAGTTTTAGTTCTTGGTTATATTTAAAACTCTCACTGTTTTTTAAAACCTTTAGATAGATTGCTCTAGAAGACTGAAAGAATGGAAAATCTTTAATTAATGAATTAATAAATCCTATTTGTTCTTTATTAATTTCACTTGGATTTTGCAATATGTTTATATATTCGTTTTTATTCATAGTCTACCATTTTGCCAGTGATGCATTAAATACATCTTGAGTAATCCTTTCAAAAATTTCATCTATTGCTATATCTTTCTGTGATCCAATTAACTGTGAGCTTCCCGGATAATCGTAATAAAATGAAAATCGTTTTTCAAATTCTGCTTCGGAATCACTTTTGTCAATAAATCTAACATTAACACCTATTGTTAAGCGGTTTTGTGCAGCGGTATTATTTGCAGTTGCAGTTGTTGGAGATATTCTGTATTCAACGATCTCTCCTTCATATAAAAGATCTCCATTTGATTTAACAAGATCTAGACTCGTTTGATTAATTAATAAATCTATTAATTTATTAGTAAAATCTCTATCAATACCAGGTTCTATCAAGGTCGAATTATTTTGAAAATAGTTTACTTGAAATGTCTTTGTCTCATCAGAAATTGATGCCCCAGTTAATGAGTACTTAACACTACAGCTCCAGAATACTACAGGGAGTATAAATAATATGATTTTTAAGGTAGTTTTCATTATAATTACTAATATAATTTTTTATAAGTTAAACTGCTTTATTTTTCTATATAATGTACGTTCACTTATACCCAGTTCTTTAGCAGCAAGTTTCCTTCTTCCTTTATGTTTTTCAAGAGATTTTTTAATTAATTCTAATTCTTTGTCATGTAACGAAAGAGATTCTGCATTTATTTCTTCAACATAATCAAATTCTGATTTCTGTTCATTATTATTGCTTTGTTCAGTAATGGGCACTACTTGTATTTGATCATCACTAATTTTCTTTTCACCTCTAGAGTCATAAATTTTCTTTATTAAATGTTCATTGTTTTCTTTAAATTCAGAAATATTACTAGATTTCATTAATTCCATAGTAAGCTT